>JAFSNU010000153.1 GCA_017447325.1 Synergistaceae bacterium
AAAAATCTAAATATATTAAATATATTTAAGATGCACGCGCACCAATTTTTAATTTTGGTGCGCGTGTATAATCTCTTGTGAACGTACACAGAAAGAGAGTGTGATGCGCATTGTTAAGTGAGTTGAAAAGCTATAGAAACTGGGTAGCATACCAACTTCAAGAGAATTTAGATGGTAGGTTGACGAAAGTGCCTTATAGTCCGATAACCGGGCGCTGCGCGATGGCTAATAACGCGGCCACATGGGGAAGCTATGATGAGGCTGTAAATTTTGCAAAGAAACAAGCTGAAATTTCAGGACGCCAGTTTGGCCGAGACTGGGGCGTAGGCTTTGAATTTGGCAATAGTCCATTTGCTGGTATTGATTTAGATCACTGCATAGATGATAACTGCAATTTGGCAGATTGGGCGGCTGATATAGTAGCAACTATGAATAGCTATACAGAATATAGTCCGTCAGGCTATGGCTTGCATATTATCTTTAAAGGCGAAATATTAAAGGAGCTTTCAGATACGGGCAGGCAGGGCGTAAGAGTTGGAAATATTGAGCTTTATTACGGTGCTCATTACTTCACGGTAACAGAAAAACCTTACGGAAAAGTGAGGCGTGTCATAGAAGCCTCAGAAGGCATTCAAAAAATTTTCAGAAAGTATTTACTCAAAGAGCCTATTAAAAATTCAAATATGAGCTATTCTCGTCCCTTATTTGTGGAAGTTTCTAATAACTCGAAGGGCGATTTGTTAGAGATTATGTTTAATAATCCTAAAAACGGCGATGACATACGCAGATTGTATAACGGTGATACTTCAAACTATAAGAGCGCAAGCGAGGCAGATTTAGCGTTATGCAGTCACTTGGCCTTTTATACCGGTAATAACGCATTTGAAATAGACAGATTATTTAGAGCGTCAAAACTTATGCGCGATAAGTGGAACGAGAAACACGGAGCGCAGACTTACGGAGAGATGACTATCACAAAAGCTATTAATGGAACGACAAATAGCTATAAAGTCGAACGGCAAAATATAGAACAGCCGCAGGAAGAACAGCCGATAGACTTTGAGCGCGAGGCTGTAGCTTATTATTTAAATGATTTTTTGCGAGAGATAAAGCGCAATCGAGAAGGGCAAGCTATATCGACAGGCTTTGAAAATCTTGATAAGATTTTTGACGGCGGATTATATCCAGGATTGTATTTTATAGGGGCAAATAGCTCATTAGGTAAAACGACGCTGATTTTACAGATAGGCGATAATATCGCTAAATCGGGTCGCGGCGTTTTAGTCTTTAGTCTTGAAATGTCAAGGAGCGAACTGATTGCTAAAAGTTTAAGCAGAATGAGCTTATTAAAAAGTCTTGAAATTTACAAACATACGAAGTATGCTAAAACTACACGCAGTATTTTGATAGGCAAATATAGCGATGTCGAAGGCGATTTAATAAGTCAATCGTTGCGTGAATATGCTGAATTTGGGCAAAATCTCCATATTTCCGAGGGATTAGGCAATGTCGGAGTAAAACAAGTCAAAGATAAAATTTTGCAGTATATTGACCATAAAGGGACTCCTCCAGTTGTAGTAATTGATTATATCCAGATTTTAAGTCCATATGATTTAAAAATGACTGATAAGCAGAACGTTGATAAAAATGTTTTAGAGCTGAAGCGTTTGAGCCGTGATTTTCAAATTCCTGTGATAGGGATTAGTTCATTTAACCGCGAAAATTATAGAACGCCTGTGAGTATGGCCTCTTTTAAGGAGTCGGGCGCGATTGAATATTCGAGTGATGTTTTACTTGGAGCGCAATATGACGGCTGGGACTATAAAGATAAAGAAAAGGAGAGTGATAGATTATTCAGGCTGCATCTTATACGGGAAGATATGGACAGACGTGCGAAAAATGGAGAGCCGCAGATAATTCAATTAAAAATTTTAAAGAACCGCAACGGTACACGGGGCAGCGCATATTTTGAGTTTTTCTCTAAATTTAATTATTTCAGGCCTTGCGAGCCCGTATATGGAGAACAGAAAAAATGAGTGTTGCAATTCTTGATGAAAAATTAATGTCAAGCGTATTTAGTCCTGAAAGTCAGAAAGAGAATGACATAGACGCGATAATATTACGCGCGAGAGCGGCACAAGAGCGAGGGCAGCCCGTGCCTGTAAGAGGGCAAGCGCAACAGGCTGAAACTAAATACGATAGCGGCGGGCTTGAGCTTGACGGCGTAAAGGCTTGTTCAAAAGCTTTAAAAAGCTTGACGGACGCGCAAACATTTAAATTAATAGATTTTATTAGAGCTTGCGAGCATAGGGGCTTGAAGCTCATAGTCGATAACAAGCAGCGCGTTTATTTGGAGAGACTGGACGGTGCTCCGATAGAAGGAGATATTAGCGATTTATTTTTGTGGATATATGGCTTTAGTGAATGCGCGTTACTCGTTTATGTAGGCTCAAGAGATAATTATATTGGATATAATTTAGACTTTATTGCGCGGCGTTTTGAGTGTGACTTATTCACGGCGGCGTATCTTGCGACAGGAATTAAGCGAGATTTATATATTGCTACTTGCGAAGACTGGAATTTTAAGCCGGAGCATATTCCGCCGGAGTTGGAAGAGCGGATAAAGTTTAAGCCTGTACCAAGCAATACTAAACTCCGCATTTTTGAAGTTGAAAATAAGCACGGCGAGATATTTAAATTTCAAACTTCATGCATTGATGAAGTATTGCCGGACGCGTTGAAAGGCTTGCGAGTTATACAGGAATTGACACCGACAGCGGACGCATCACTCATTACCGGCAATAAATCAGATTGACCGGCGGGCAGATATGAGATAGTTATTAGGGCGTTGGATTTTGCCGACGCTCTTTTATTTTGTCGCTGAATGCGCACAAGGTCGGAGTGAATTCAAGAGCAAGGCGGGCGCGTTATGAGACTTACAGCTCAGGGGCGATAGCTCAAGAAACAAGGCTGATTAAAACGGGCAGGAAGGGCAGTCAAGCGATATTTGTATTGCCTGCTATCTATGTTAAGATTTTATTTTAATATGTTAGATTTATAATTGACGAATAAAAAGCGAGGCTGAATATTTTTGGTTATCATAAATAAAAACGCAGTTGAAACTTTTAAAACTCGTTGGACAGGCAGGGGGAACGAGGACAGCGATACTCAAAGTTTCTGGACTGATTTCTTACACGATATTTGCGGCGTTGAGAGACCTAACGATATTATTAGACGTGAAAATCATGTTGAGCTTAATAAAAAACACAGAGGCAGCATTGATATTTATATTTCGTCAACGCGCGTTTTAATCGAACAAAAAAGTTTAGACGTTGATTTAAATAAACCTATTCTTCAATCTGACGGAACTTATTTAACGCCGTTTGAACAAGCTAAACGATATTCAGACCAAGGGCTTGGCGTTTATGATAAAGCTCGTTGGATCATTACTTGCAACTTCAAGGCATTTTATATTTATGATATGCGAGAGCCGCATCCTAAGCCGGAGGTTATTCAGCTTGAAAATCTTGATAAAGAATATAATAAATTTTCGTTTTTAGTTGACGCGAACGCCGCCGCTCCCAAAGAAATTAGAGAGCTTGAAATTTCCGTTAAAGCCGGTGAGCTTGTCAAAACGCTTTATGACGCAGTCAAGCTGCGTTATATAAATTCTGACAGTCCGGAAGCTTTAAGAAATCTAAATATTTTTTGCGTCCGGATAGTATTTTTACTTTACGCAGAAGATTCCGGCCTGTTTAATAAGGGCGCGTTCCATGATTATTTAAAATCTAACTCGCATGACGCGCGGCAGGCGTTGCTGAACTTGTTTAAAATTCTTTCGCAGCATGAGAGCGAGCGCAATGTTTATTTAAACGACGAATTAAAGGCGTTCCCGTACGTAAACGG
>JAFSNU010000154.1 GCA_017447325.1 Synergistaceae bacterium
CTGCAAATAAATTTCCCGAATTTCTGCCCGAGGCATTGTATAGAAAAATCGAAATTACGCAGCATGTGTTTTTAAGTTATTTAAATTTACGCGGCGGCGATAAGAACGAGCGCAAAGAAATTTTAAAACAAAGTGCAAAGCTCATGCGCGAAGACTTGCGTAAATTAAATTCAACATTAAAAACTCAAGGCCGAGAGCTTGATAAATATAATTTCAAGACGCGCGTTCATCTTTGGATGGCCGCAAACGTCCCGGGCTTTATGAAATTTATTTAAAGTCACGGCTTAAACTTCACGCCTTAACAGGAATTTAAAATTAAATTTTAATTATTACGCATTATGCTCTAAAAAATTATTAATTAATTTTCTCGCGATGCTTGCGCCGTCAGGGATCTTTATTAAATTATTATTTAATTTAAATTTAATCTCGCTTGCAGTGAGCCAGAGCGCGTCGCTTATCTCTAAACCGTCAGGAGATAATGCGCTGCTTGCTTCGTCAAGCTCGGCTGTAAAGGCGATCATAAGGGACTGCGGGAACGGCCAAGGCTGGCTGCCGAAATATTTTATATTTTTAACTTTAATGCCGACTTCTTCGTTAAGTTCACGCATTACAGCCTGCTCTAAATTCTCGCCCGGCTCTACGAAGCCCGCAAGCACTGTGTATAAATCTTTAATCATGGCAGTGTTGTGCGCAAGCAATAATTTATCTTGCTTGGTCACGGCGACGATAATTGCAGGAGATAACGGCGCGTAAAAATTTTGTTTGCAGTTCACGCAGTGCCGTCCTGTGTCGTTAGTGTTAGGCTCGAGCAAGCCGCCGCAGTGCGAGCAAAATTTTGCGTTAATAAGCCAGTTCGCAAATAATCTCGTTCCGCCGGCTCTAAAAAATTCCTGTTCGCCGAACTCGTGCCAGACTTGCCGCAAGTCTATAAATTTAAATTGCTTTAAGTCAAATTTTAAATTATTATTTACAGCTATAAAGCTTGGCAAGTGACTCCAGCTCTCGGGCAAGTCACGCGAATTAAATAAAATAAATTCGTCCGGCGCGTCGAAGTTGTCAAAATAAATTGTCTTGCCGCTTACTAAAATTTTATTGTCTTGAAATATGTACATTATAAATCTCCCTTAAAAATTTTTATATAATAAATTATAATGATTATCGTTAAATTTTTATTTAAATAATTTCTGGAGGATTTACAGCCATGGGCATATGGCTGTAATGTTGGAGGTAAGATTTTTTAAATGGCTGTAAACGTAAATTTAGCTGAAGAAAATATTATTAATGACAACGAGGTCGTGCGGCAGCGCAAGGATAAATTATTGCGGCTCAAGGCTGAAGAAAATTTTGACCCGTTTATAACTGAGAAATGGGATCGCAAAGATTTTATTGAAGATATAAAAAATAATTTCGCGTACTTAGAGCCGGAGCAGGAAGCTGGGGACGCAAAATTAACTGTCGCGGGACGCTTGATGACGATTAGACGGCAGGGCAAGGCGGCCTTTGCGGACTTGGCGGACGAGAGCGGGCGCATGCAGCTTTATTTTAATATTAATACTATAGGCGCGACCAGCTACGAATTTTTTAAGAAATGGGTCGATACCGGCGACTGGATCGGCATTGTCGGACATCCGTGCAGGACGAGGCGCGGCGAGCTGACGATTTTAGTCGAGAGCTATAAATTATTGAGCAAGGCTATACGTCCTTTGCCTGAGAAGTGGCACGGACTGACTGATACAGAGGCGCGTTATCGTCAGCGTTATATGGACTTGATCGCTAATCCGGACGTGCGCGAGGTCTTTAAAAAACGTTCGCAGATTATCAGCTCGTTTAGAAAGACGTTAGAAGATCACGGGACGCTTGAAGTTGAAACGCCCGTCTTGTCTGTGCTTGCCGGAGGAGCGGCGGCGCGGCCGTTTAAAACTTTTCATAATGCTTTGAGCGTTGAAATGTACATGCGAATTGCCGTTGAATTATATTTAAAGCGTCTTGTAGTCGGCATGATGGGGCGCGTTTACGAGCTGGGGCGTAATTTTAGGAACGAGGGCATTGATACGATGCATAATCCTGAGTTTACGATGATGGAAGTGTACTGGCCCTATGCTGACTATCAGGACATGATGAACTTGGCCGAGGAATTAATTAGAAACGCGGCGAAGTCGATTAACGGAGATAATTTAAAAATCGAGCGTGACGGCGAGGTTGTTGACTTGTCGCAGCCGTTTAATCGCATTACTATGCTTGAGTGCGTTAAAAAATATACCGGCGTTGATTTTAATTTAATTAAAAACGATGACGAGGCGCGTAAAATTGCGCGTGATAAAGGTCTCGGGTCTGAGCTAAAGGGCAATGAGAGCCGCTTCGCTGTATTAAATTTGATGTTTGAAAGTTTCTGCGAGGAAAAATTAATCCAGCCGACGTTCTTAATCGGTCATCCCGTCGAGATCTCGCCGCTGTCCAAACGCGACCCGGAAAATCCGGATTATACGCATAGATTTGAATTATTTATGTTCGGCAAAGAGTTAGCTAATGCTTTTAGCGAGCTTAACGATCCGATAGACCAGCGCGAGAGATTTGAAGATCAGTTAAAGAAGAAGGAAGCCGGCGACGAAGAGGCGCATGATTTCGATGAAGATTTTATTAACGCAATCGAGGCCGGTCTGCCTCCGACGGGCGGAATGGGAATTGGAATTGATAGAGTTGTAATGTTCTTGACGGGAGCGAAGTCGATACGCGACGTAATTTTATTCCCGACCATGAAGCCGAAAGCTTAAATATTAAAGCTTAAAAATTATTTTGCATGAATAAAGAAATTCAGCGCATGGACGAGCTTTATAAAATTCTGGCTCGTCATGCGCATTTATATTACGATTTAGACGCGCCGGAGATCAGCGACTTTGAATATGACGCGCTTGTGCGTGAGCTTAAAGAGCTTGAGCTAAAACATCCTGAGCTTGTGAATGAGAACTCGCCGACTAAACGCGTGGGCGGAGCTGCGGCCTCGAGCTTCGCTAAAGTTCAGCATAAAACGCCGATGCTGTCGCTCGATAATGTGTTTAATTTAAGCGAGCTTGAAAATTTTTATTCGCGATTAAATTTAGAAAAATTAGAATTTACTTGCGAGATGAAGATCGACGGCGCGGCGGTGTCGTTGATTTACGAGGACGGAAAATTTATTCGCGGCGCGACCCGGGGCGACGGCAAAATTGGAGAAGATATAACTGAAAATTTGCGGGCTATAAAATCTTTGCCTAAAGCAATTAAAGCTAAAGGACTTGTCGAAGTTCGCGGCGAGGTCTTGATGAAGTGGGACAGCTTTAATAATTTAAATAAATCGCGTGAGCTTAAAGGCGAGAGCTTATTTGCTAATCCAAGGAACGCGGCGTCAGGGACGTTAAGGCAGCTTGATGCAAAAATCGTTGAGCAGCGAGGGCTTGATATATTTTTGTATTATTTAGTTGATGCTGAAAGTCACGGAGTTAAAACTCAAAGCGAAGTTTTAAACTGGCTGATTGAAAATAATTTGCCGGTGCAGCCCGTTTGGCAAAAATGCGTCGGGCTTGAGCAGGTCAATAATTTTATTTTAGAGTGGCAGGACAAGAGATTTGAATTAGATTACGTCACGGACGGAGCTGTAATAAAGCTTGACGATTTAACTTTATGGAACAAGATCGGAGCGACGAGCCACGCGCCGCGCTGGGCTGTAGCTTATAAATATCCGCCGGAAGTCGCAAGTGCTAAATTATTAAGCATTGACGTAAGCGTCGGGCGGACTGGAGTATTAACGCCGGTCGCTAATCTTGAGCCGGTGAGACTTGCCGGAACTCAGGTCTCAAGAGCGGGACTTCATAATTTTGACGAGATAAAGCGCAAAGATATTCGCGTCGGCGACATAGTGAAAGTTCGCAAAGCCGCTGAAATAATCCCGGAGATAATAGAAGTTGATAAAAGTCTGCGTAATGGCAGCGAGAAAATTTTTGAAGAGCCTGTGACTTGTCCGGCGTGCGGAGAGCGGGTTGTGAAAGTTCACGGCGAAGTTGCATTGCGATGCGTTAATCGAGCCTCGTGTCCTGCGCAGCTTAAAGAGAGCATTGTATATTTCGCGTCGCGCTCGGGCTTAAATATTATGGGCTTGGGCGATAAGTTAGCTGAGCAGCTCGTCAATTCTCAACGCGTAAAAATTTTGTCGGATTTATATGATTTAAGTCTTGACGAATGGGCGAGCTTCGACAAAATGGGCGTTAAATCTGCAAGTAAAATTTTAGCTGAGCTTGAGAAGTCTAAAACGCAGCCGGCAGCAAATTTAATTGCAGCTCTTGGCATTAGATATGTTGGTAAGACTGCGGCGGAAATTTTATGCAATAATTTTAATAATTTTGAAGATTTAAAGAATGCGAGTGCAGAAAAATTAGCAGAGATAGAGGGCATAGGCGAGGTCACGGCGGAGTCCGTGCGCGCGTTCTTTGACGACAAAGCAAATTTAGAATTATTAAACAAGCTCGAGGCGCATGGCCTGAATTTTAAATTAAATAATAATTTGCAGGCTGAGAATAATAAATTAGCCGGAAAAATTTTTGTCTTCACGGGCGAGCTGTCAAGCTTAAAGCGCGACGACGCGGCAAATTTAGTTAAAGCTTTAGGCGGCAAAGTCACTAACAGCGTAAGCTCTAAAACAAATTATTTAGTTGCGGGCGACAAGGGCGGAAGCAAATTAAGCAAGGCCGAGAGCTTGGGCGTGAAGATTATTGACGAGCAGGAATTTTTAAATTTAATTAAAGCTTGAAGTTATATATTATAAATGTAGAAGTTTTTTGAGATTGATAAATGAGCGACAAAAATTATAAAGATGATATAACGCTTGATGACGTTAAAATAACGCCGTGGCTTGAGCAGTATAAAAATTTTAAAGAGCAGTATCCGGAAGAATTATTATTATTTCGGATGGGCGATTTTTACGAGCTGTTCTTTGACGACGCTAAAACTGCGGCGGCTGTTTTGGATATTGCTTTAACTGCGCGGGACAAAGATAAAAAAATTCCCATGGCCGGCATCCCGTATCATGCGTTAAATATTTATTTAGGCCGGTTAATTAAAGCCGGTTATCGAGCTGCGATATGCGAGCAGATGAGCGACACTCCGCCTAAGGGCGCAAAAGTTGTTGACAGAAAAATTATACGCGTTGCGACGCCCGGGACGTATATTCCAGAGGAAAATGATTTTAATTTTAAAGACGACGGCGCGAGGTTAGCTGCTGTTAATATAGCTAAAAATAAAATCGCGCTGGCGTTTTTAAACGTTGAGACCGGAAGACTCGAAGCCGGAACTTTAATTAAGAGCGAGGCGGCGGCGTTAATATCAGCCTTTGGTCCAAGCGAAATAATTATACCGTCTAATATATCAGAGCAAAAAATTTTAGAGACTTTGCCCGTGCTTAATAATTACGCTCTGCATAAAGTCAAAGGCGAGTTGTTTAAACTTGAGAGCGCAGTATCGCGGCTTGAAAGTGCTTTAAAGAATAAAAAATTAAGCTCGTTCGGCTTTGATGATAAAGACGCTTGCATTGGCTCGGCGTGGGCTGCTCTTGATTATTTGTCGGCGACGCAGTTCAGCTCCGTCAAGCATGTATTAACTATAAAAACTCTAAGCATTAAGGACAAAATGAATTTGGACGAGGCCGCGCAGGTTAATCTTGATTTGATTGACGGCAGCGCGTCGCTGTTTAACTGTCTTGACAGGTGCAGGACGCCCATGGGACGCAGGACTTTGCGCGACTGGCTGTTAAGGCCTTTAATGGATATAAGCGCGATTAAGCGAAGGCAGGACGCTATCGGAGAATTAATAAATGCGCCGGAGAATATTGCTTTATTAGCTGATTTATTAGCGGGAACTCGTGATATAGAACGAGCGTTGTCGAGATTAGCGTTAGGCTCGGGCAACCCGAGAGATTTAGCGGCGATACGAGACACGTTAAAATTATTGCCGGAGATTTTAAATTTAAAAATTTTGAGCAGCGTGATTAATGCGTTTCCGGCTCAAGCTCTGCAAGAGTTATTAAATTATTTGGACGCCGCGCTTGAGGACGAGCTGCCAAGAAATTTAAATTCAAAGCCTGTAATTAAATCAAGCTTTAATAAAGAGCTTGCGTCATGGCGCGATGTGAAAGAGCGGGGCGAGGGCTGGCTCGCAGAATATGTTGACCGCGAGAGAGCTAATACTCAAACGCCGAGATTAAAGGCAGGCTATACGCAGGCATTTGGATATTATTTAGAGACGGGCAAGGCCGGCTTAGTTAAAACGCCCGGATATTTTGAACGGCGGCAGACTTTGGTAAACTCGCAGCGTTACACAACGCCGGAGCTTCGGGACTTTCAGGATAAGATGCTGCACAGCAATGACGAGATCGCGCGGATCGAGGCTTTAATCTATAATCAAGTTATAAATAAAGTTATAAGTTTCAGCGCAGATTTGCAGATGGCCGGAAGATTGTTAGGCTTGCTTGACTGTGTTGCATCAAGCGCATTAATCGCAAGAGAGCGCGGATATAATAAGCCTGAAGTTGATAACTCGATGGGAATTTATATCAAGGCCGCGCGTCATCC
>JAFSNU010000155.1 GCA_017447325.1 Synergistaceae bacterium
CAGCTCACGCACCGCATAGATATATCCGGAACTTACGGCTTGAGCGAACGGCAGGGGATATTGGGCTATGAGATCGCGAGGGCGCAGTTTGATTCTGGATTAAATTCTTTGCTTGCGGCGGCGGAAGAAGCTTGGTGGAGCGCGGTGCTTGCCCGTGCGAACGTGAAACTTCAGCAGGAGATTTTAAATCAAAGATCTGAAAATCACCGCGTCACAATGGAGAAGTATAAACAGGAGTTAGTTCCGAGACTTGACATAGTTCGAAGCGAAGCGCAGGTCGTGCAGGCGGAAAGTTTGGTTAAAGAGGCCGAGACTTATTATCAAAATTTATTAGCTAATCTGTCTTACATGGCCGGAGGCTTGGATGTTGAGCCGATAGAGCAGGATTTTAAAGTGCCTGAGTTCGACGTCACGATTGACTACGACGAGGCGTTAAAGTTCAGGCCGGATGTTAGAGCCGCGCGTATCATGACTGAACAGGCAAAAGTTGTAAAGAAACTTCGCGAGAAAGGCCTTTCGCCGACTTTAGACTTTGGTTTCCAGTGGAGCGCGTGGGCTGACCCTGATACTTATAAAACTCCGCAGAAGAAGGAGGTCGGAGCGTCGCTGACTTTAACCGTGCCGATCTTCGACGGCAATAATACGAAATATAATATTAAAAATTCTGAGCGGCTTATCGAGCAAAGCGAGGCTAATTTAAAGGATTTAGAGGAGCAGACGAGACGCGATATAGCCGTTGCGCTTAACAACTGGAAGAACGCTGCTGCCATTGAAGCCGACAGGAAAAGACAGTGTGAACGTGCTGAAGAGGAGTTAAGAATTACTGAATTGATGTACACCGAAGGAATGGGAGCGCAGATAGACTTGATTAATGCGCAGGTTAGCTATCATTCGGTGAACACTGATTATTTGTCGGCAGTTCAGGGAATGTACACGGCTTTGGTTGCATTGCGTAAAGCTATGGGCGAGTACGCTCCGGACGAGGACGGCTCATGGCGCGAGGCTGTCAAACGCTACGGCAAAGGCAACAAAATTATCGGCGAGGTCGGCTTAAAATCTTTGCGCGACACGAGATTAAATATTAAATAATTTTAAAAAATTATGTATATATAATAATACATAAAGGAAGAAGATTGATATGAGAGTTAAAAAATTTTGGGGATTAATATTAATTTTCGCGCTGTTATTGATTGCTTTTGATGTTAATGACGCTTACGCCAAGACTAAACGCCGCAGTAAGAAATCTCACGGCTCAAAGACAACGCAGGTTGAGCATAAAGCTAAAGCGCATAAGCATAATAATAAAACGGCGCAGATTAAGAGTATAGTTAAATTATTTAAAGAAGTTAATCCGGCGTTAAGCACTCACGAGGCGGAGAGCTACGCTAATTATATTCTCGAGGCTTGCAATAAATATAATCAAGAGCCGTTTGCTATAGCCGCGCTTATAGTTCATGAGTCAACTGTCAATACTAAAGCGGTATCACGCGGCGGCGACTACGGCTTAATGCAAGTCCGCTGGAAGTATCATAAAGCTCATATCACGCGGGAGTATAAAGCAATTAAGCATGCTAAAGACATGCTGACGCATCCGCGCGAAAATATTTTTATAGGCACTAAAATTTTTGCGGACTATCGCGGCAGTAAAGATATTAACGCCGGAGTTCGAGGCTACAGCTCGGGCAACACGAAGCTTGTTAATAAAGTTAATGCTACTATGAGCAAGCTTGAAAGTTATTATAATAAATTTAATTAAAGAAGGCATGAATAATTATGTACACAACACTTGAACATTTTTTGAAGTATGTTAAATACGACACGCAGTCACGCGAGAACGCTGACACAGTGCCGAGCACGCCCGGTCAGTGGGACTTGGCGCGTGAGATGAAACGCGAGCTTGAGGAGCGCGGACTTGAGAACGTTAATATAACCGAACACGCTTATGTAACCGGCTCTATTCCGTCGAATATCACGGACAGGAAAGTTCCGGCGGTCGGCTTTATCGCTCACATGGACACGGCCACTGAAGCATCAGGCAAGGACGTTAAAGCCCGCGTTGAGAAAAATTATGACGGCGGCGATGTTATATTAAATAAAGATTTAGATATAAAATTATCGCCGAAAGATTTTGATTTTATGAAAAATTATGTTGGCCAGGATTTAGTCGTGACGGACGGGACGACTTTACTCGGCGCGGATAATAAAGCCGGCATGGCTGAGATAATGGGAATGGTTGATTATGTTTTAGCGCATCCTGAGTTTAAGCACGGAGCTATAAAAGTTGCTTTCACGCCCGACGAGGAAGTCAGCGAGCTTGCAAAAGGTCTTGACATTGAGAAATTTGGAGCTGATTTTGCATACACGCTTGACGGCGGACCGGTCGGCGAACTTTGCTATGAGAATTTTAATGCGGCGAGTGCTGATATTAAAATTCACGGCAGGTCAGTGCATCCCGGGACGGCTAAAGGCTTAATGTTAAGTGCTGTTACTTTAGGTCATGAATTATTATCTATGCTTCCGGCGAACGAAACTCCGGCGACGACTGAGAAATACGAGGGCTATTATCATTGTTTGCAGTTTAATGCCGACTGCGAGAATGCGGCGCTGCATTTTATAATTCGCGATCATGATTTAAATAAATTTAACGCGCGTAAGAAATTTATTGAGAAGTGCGTTGACTTTATGCGCGATAAGTACGGCGCGGAGCGTTTTGAGCTCGAGATTAAAGACCAGTATTATAATATGGCCGATAAAATTAAAGATCACATGGAGATAGTTGATATAGCTTTAAACGCGATGCGCGAGCTTAATATTGAGCCGAATATAATTCCAATGCGCGGCGGCACGGACGGAGCGGCATTAACGTGGCGCGGTCTTCCTACGCCGAATTTATTTACCGGCGGCCATAATTATCATGGCAGATTTGAATTTATTCCGGTTCAGGCTATGGAATTGGGAACGAGCATGGCGTTAAAAATTTTGGAGCTTGTAGCTCACCGAGCCGGCGACGCGGCAGATCACAGCTGCTGCGCCTAAATAAGTTCTGATAGCTTGAATAAGTGCATTATGCGCGGGATGAAAGAAAAATTTTAAAAAATAATGGGTTCAAGGTCCGCGACCCTGGGTAATTGTGATAAAATATATAGCGTTTACTTCTTGCCCCTCAAGTTCAGCAATAACGGGGGGCAAGTTTTTATATTAAATATTAAATTTAAATAAAGGAGGCTTTTGCAGTGTTCGGGCGGATTGTACATGATATTTCACTTGCTCTTCATAATGGATCACCGGCTACGGTGGGAGTAATAACGGTAGCGATAATGTTGTTCTGCGGTTTCGCCCTGACACGCGTCACAAAGCTGTTGAAGCTCCCGAACGTGACGGCGTATATAGTCACGGGAATTTTAATCGGGCCGTACTGCTTAGACTTAGTGCCGCAGCTTGTCGCCGACAACACGGGGTTCTTGCCGGATATTGCGTTAGCGTTTATCGCGTTCAGTACGGGACAGTTCTTCAGGTTCGCTGCATTACGTGGCAACGGTTTTAAAGTTTTAATTATAACTATACTTGAGGCGTGCGTCGCGTCTGTGTTTGTTTTTATCGCGGCGTATTTTGTGCTTGGAATGAATTTAGCGTTCTCGGCTGTGATAGCTGCTCTTGCATCGGCGACTGCTCCGGCGTCGACGATGATGACTATTAGACAGACGGGCGCGAAGGGCGATTTTGTAAATACTTTATTGCAGGTCGTTGCGCTTGACGATGTCGTCGGCTTATTAGCTTACAGCATAGCTATATCTATTGCGCTGGCTTCGCTTGCGAGTTCAAGCTTTAATTTAAACGCTGTGATAACGCCTATTTTAATTAATGTCGGCTCGTTTATTTTGGGCGGAATTTTAGGCTTTGTATTAAAGATTTTACTGCCGGAAAATAGATCTACTGACAACAGGCTAATTATAGCCGTTGCTGTATTATTTGCGTTCTGCGGAGTTTGTCAGCTTGCGGGAGTGTCGCCGCTGTTAGGCTGTATGTCCATGGCGACGGTCTATATTAATATCACGCAGGACGATAAATTATTTAAGCAATTAAATTATTTCAGCCCGCCGTTCTTAGTTTTATTCTTTGTGCGCTCAGGCGTGTGCTTTGACTTGGGAATGTTATTAAGCCCTGACTCAAGCGCGGCAGGAGCTGCTGGAGTGTCGTTATTGACTATAGGCGTTATATATTTTCTTGTGAGAATTGCCGGAAAATACACCGGCGCGTTTTTAGGATGTTGGATAACAGGCAAGTCGCCTTTAGTTCGAAATTATTTAGGCCTTGCGTTAATTCCTCAAGCCGGTGTCGCGATAGGACTTGCGGAGCTCGGCGCGAGGACTTTAGGCGGCGATATGGGAAGCGCGTTACGCACTGTTATATTAGCCTCGAGCGTTTTATATGAGCTTATCGGCCCGGGCTGCGCTAAATTGTCGCTTGCGTTGTCGCACTCTTACGGCGTTAATAATAATGCTGATAATAAAGATGAAGCTGAAGCTGAAGCAAAGACAAAGCCGATTTATACTAACAGCCATGAGCACGCGGTGAATTTGTTAATAGAGCGGATAAAAGAGATTCAGTCTGAGCTGCCCGAACACGAGAAGAGCGCACAGTTCACGAGTGCGGGAATGAATAATCGGGTGCCGCAGGCCGGCCATCATCGCATGTGGTCGAATTTCAACAAATAATTTATTATAATTTTATAATTTAGGGGAGTTGTCTATAAAATGAGCATCGTAATACAAGACCCGATAGCCGCTCTGCTCGGCTCGTGGTCAGTGAGAGTTAATTTATATTCGATTTTGTTCAGGCTTGTCATGGCTGTTATCATGGCGGCGGTAATCGGCTGCGAGAGATCGAGCAAGCGTCACTCTGCCGGACTTAGAACTTTTATATTAGTATCGCTTGGCTCGGCTGTCGCGGCGGTGACTGATATTTGTTTATTGAACGAGTCGGGCGAAAGTTTTGCGATAGTCTCGGCGGCGGCGGTGGTCTCGTCGGCGATGCTCAGCGGCAACTGCATTGTCTTCAGCTCTAAAAGTCAGATTAAAGGCCTGACGACTTCAG
>JAFSNU010000156.1 GCA_017447325.1 Synergistaceae bacterium
AATTTATTTTTTGCGCCGCAGTCTAGAGCTTTATTAAAAATTATAAACGCGTCACCGGCTCGCGGCCCTCGCCCCAACCAAATTTTTCTTGAACTAAATCCAAGAAATTCCGTCCGGGCAAAATTATAGTCTTAATAAATTTATCGTTCGCAAGTTCGACGTCGATTTTGTCGCCGGGGAAAATTTCGTATGCAAGCTGTCCGTCCTGAGTTAAAGTTATATCGCGGGAACTGCCTCGCGGGATTAAAGAAATTTTGTCGCCGTCAGCGGCCATGATCGGCCTCGCGTAGAGAGTGTGAGCGCAGAGCGGAGCAAGCACCATGCTGTCAAGATGCGGCGGGATTATCGGCCCTCCGGCTGAAAGCGCGTAAGCTGTCGAGCCCGTCGGTGAAGATATTATTACGCCGTCCGCAGGCAATACTCCAAAAAATTTATTATTAAACTGAATTTCTATATATAATAATCTCGCGATCGCGTTTTTAGACAACACAACGTCGTTTAACGCGTATAATTTATGAGACGGCTGATTTTGATGATAGATCACGCACTTTAATAATCGCCTGTTTAAAATTTCAAATTTCTCGTCTAAGATATTAATTAAATCCTGCTCGATCTCCTGCGGCCGGCTCGAAGCAAGAAAGCCCAAGTGTCCGAGATTGACTCCGTGCAAAATTATATCAGAGTCCAAAACGTAACGCGCCGCGCGCAAGAACGTTCCGTCCCCGCCGATTACTAAAGAAATTTTGACGGTCTTCAGCCATTCGTCGTCGCTGAGGCCCGCGGTCATTAACGCCGAAGCCTCTTGATGCGGCAATAAAAATTTGCAGTCATGCTCCCGTCCCCAGTCCAAAAGTTTACGAGCCGTCTCGACCGCCTCGGCCTTACGCAAATTAACTATCATGCCTAACTCTTTAATTTTATCTTCACCAAATTTCGCTTTAAATTAAATAAATTATATACGCGATTATAACACGCCTTATTTTAGCTTTTTAAGCTATAATAAATTAAATTTAAAATTTAAATAATTTAAAGGTGAGTTATAAGCATGAGAAAATTTTTGTTGAGCTTGATATTTATATTTGCGTTGTGCTGCGCAGCCTTCGCAGCTGATTATGAATTTAAAGGCAGCATTAACGCGCAGGATGACGTGTCGCATTTGTTAAATTTTTACGTTAAGAAATTTACGCCGGAAGAATTATTGCTGACAGTCTCAGGCCAGCCGGACGCGACGGGCAAGATCAACGAGCTTTATATGGATTTAAAGGGCGTTGTGATTGACAAAGTCAGGCTTGATAAATTGACGTTTAGAATGTACGGAGTGCAGTTCAACGAGCCGAGTAATTGGAAGTCGGGCAATGTTGAATGCAAGGAAGCGATGCGCATTCAGGCCTTTGGAACGATACTCGAGCGCGATATAAATCAAAGCTTGAGGGACAAGACGATAGGCCGCAAGAAAGATAAAAAGGGCGACTACTGGAAGGACGTTTCGTTGAAGATCACGCCGAAAAATCTTCAGGGCAAGGGCTACTATCACACTAATGCTTTAGTCTTGCCGTTGGATATTTTAATTGAAATAACAAGCGGCTTGAAGATAGTGAAAGCTAAAGAGTTATGGCTTGACAGGCCGGCTGTGAAAATTAACAGGCTTGATTTACCGGACTATATAACTAATAAAGCTTTATCGCAAATTCAGCCGTTGTTAAATTTAAACAAGTTCCCGCTGCCGTTGAGCCTGCACAAAATTACTTTAGAGAAGGGCAAGGCGACTTTGTCAACGCGTCAGCTTCCAAAATCTTTTACTGGTACGACATATCACTATAAAGCGCGCTAATCATGAACTCGATAGACCGCAAGAGATATTTCTGGGTAATCGGCTCGGCGTTGGCGCAGGGCGTTTTAATCGGGCTGTATTTATGCGCGCTGTTCTTAAATTCACAGCCTGATTTTAAATTTTTAGATTTTAATTTAGATTTAAATTTAAATTTATTTCTCTGCATGCCGCTGACGTTAATCGTTATACTGCCGTGCGTGTTCTGGCTTGCGCAGGAACACTGGGGCAAGCGTTTAAATATTTTATTGTTAAGCCTGGCTGGAATTTTAATTATATTTTATTTATATAGATTATGGGCGATGTATCCGACGGACGGCAATTTTTCGGTTGTGCCGTCGCAGAAGCTTGATTTAATCCGCGCGTGCATGGCGGCGTTCTTAATTATACCGTTCTTTCAGTGCCGTATCGCGACCTGGGGCTGGGACGTCCCATATTCTGATATATTTTTCCAGCTTTGCCGGAATTTATTTTTAATATTTCAAGCTGTAATAGTTCTGGCTGTCTTCTGGGGATTATTATTCACGGCGGGACTTTTGTTTGACATAGTAGGACTGCACGCAATTCCGATTATAATTTTTAATCCGCTTGTAGCAGCGCCTGTTACCAGCATCACTACAGCCGTGTCTATCACGGTAGCATTAAAGCACCCGGGCATTGACTCGCTTGGCCGTTGGATTTTGTCCGTACTTGCGTGGCTCTTGCCGCCGTTCTCGATCGTCTCACTCGTATTTATAGCGTCATTGCCTTATGCTGGATTAAATACTTTGTGGGACACGGGACAGGCAAGCTCGTTAATGTTATTATTGCAGTTAGGCACGATATTATTAGCTAACGCGTCATGGCTTGACGGGAGCAAAAATATTTTTAATAAGCATAAACACACTGAGATAATCGCGCGGGTTGCATTATTATTACTGCCGGTCTATTCTGTGCTGTGCTTATATTCTTTAAGCCTGCGAGTTGAACAGTACGGACTTTCAGTTGACAGAATACAGGCGGGCTTTATGGCTGTAATTTCCGGCGTGTGGGGAATAGGTTACGCGGGAGCCGTGTTGCTTCGTAAATGGCCGTGTGCAATAGGGCGCGTGAATATCGCTGCGGCGTTGTTCATGACGTTTCTTGTTGCCGCGATGAACTCGCCTTTATTAGACCCGTACAGACTTGCTGCTAATAATCAGGCTGAAAGATTATTAGCCGGACAGATTAATCCTGAGGACTTTGACTATTTATATATGCGCTTCAGCTTGGGACGTTACGGAAATTATGCGCTTGACAGACTTGCGAACTCAGATCATCCGCGAGTAAATTTAATCCGCAAGAAAATATCAGCAGCCCGCAGCATGCAGCCGCAGGATTATTTAAAGAGTTTAGCCCGCGATAATAAAGGCGTGAGCATTCAAGACGGCGGCAGCTTTAATATTTTGGATAATATTAAACTCGTGAACGGCACGGGACGGAGTTTAATTATTAATCAGGATAATTTAAGCGGCGATATTGTAGTAAATATTAAATAATTTTATATATATAATAAGAAGATGTTTGTACGAAAATTTTTAGCGTTAATAATATTAATATTAATATTAATGTTCGCAGTCAAGGCTGACGCATGGCGCGGGGAAGTCGCCTGGAGTTTTAAAGCCGAGTCGGGAATTTCAAGCGGCGTTGCCTTCAGCGAGAATTTAATTTTAGCCGGAGACGAGAACGGCAAGCTATACGCAGTTTACCGCGCGTCAGGAAATTTAGCTTGGAGTTATCTCGGCACTAATAGCGTAGTCGGAACGCCGTTAATTATTCAAGATGATAAAGACGATGCGTCCGGCAAAGTGATATTTAATCAGGCCGACGGGACTATCACGTGTTTAAATTTGGATGACGGAAGCGTGAACTGGCAGAATGCGCCTGACGTGTCGGGCGGGGGCGAAGCTTTAAGCGACGGTGCGGCGTTCGGCAATAATAAAATTTATGTTTGCAAGGGCGACAATAAACTTCAAGCGTATGACTTGCATGACGGCAGCGCGGAGTGGAGCTACAGCTCAGAGCAGGGCTTAAGCGCGGCTCCGGCTTGTAAAGATAATTTTATATTTTTAGGCGAGCTGAGCGGCAAGTTCAGCATAATAGATAATATATTTGGAAAGCGCATCGGCGGCGGCGGAGCTGGAGGAGCTGTGAACACGCCGAAAGTTTACGCAAATAAAATTTATTTCTCAAGCTGGGACGGGTCTGTGCACTGCGTTGATATTAAAGATATTAAAAATATAAAAACTTTATGGACTGCTAATATCGGCGACCCTGTCAGCACAAGTCCTGAAATTAAATTAAATAAAATATTTGTCGGCACTGCGCGGGGTAAGATCGCGGCGTTAAACTTAAAGGACGGCAAAATTTTATGGCAGCTTGACACTCAAGCCGGAGCGTTTACGGGCAAACTTGCGTCGTCAAGCGCGGATAATTTAGTTTTTGCGGGCGGCAGCGACGGAGTTTTATATATTATTGACGCTGAGACCGGCAAGCTCAACGCGACGTTTAAAACTGACAAGAGCATAATAGGCGATATAGCGTTTTCGAGCGGCGTATTATATTTTGGCAGCTCAGACGGAAATTTGTACGCGATATTTTAATTTTATTAATTTTAAATGATATATAAATTAGATATTAATAATAATAAAGATTTTGCGCGGGTGTTAAAGCATATTCAGGCCGATCCCCGCGCGTTTAATTATTTAAATCCAAAGAAATTTACGCGCTTGCTCTACGCTGCGAATATAGATTACCGGGCGGCGGCGTTTATTAAACAGGAATTATTGTCGCGCGGCGGCGACTGCGCTGTGGCCAAGCATGTTATAGACGGCAAAGTTAATGCGAGCGATATTTTAATTATCGCAAATGACTCGCAAATTTTTAGATTATTAGAGAAATTAAAGGCGATGGACTGCTGGGGCTTGAAAAATTTTAGAGCCGAGTTAGAGCGCGTGTTTAATAATTTAAAATTTAAAAATTTCTGGCAAATTAATTTAAATAATAAAATTCTGGAGCTTGATGATAAAACTAAGCTCATGGGAATTATAAATTTGAATGATAACTCGTTCTATGAGCCGAGCCGCGTTGAGCTTGATAATTTAGTTGAAGTTGCGGCAAAGATGATTGACGACGGCGCGGAGATAATAGACATAGGCGCGGAGTCCACAAGTCCGAAGTCTCAGCCTGTTAGTCTTGATGAAGAATTAGCGAGATTAAAACCGGCGTTAATAGAGCTGCGCAAGAATTTTAAAGATATTATAATTTCTGTTGACACGTATAAAGCTCAAGCAGCGCAAGAGGCTTTAGAGCTTGGAGCTGATATTATAAATGATGTTAGCGGCTTCGAGCTTGATGAAAATATTTTGAAAGTTGTGAAAGACTTTAACGCGTGTTATATCTTGTCGCATATTCAAGGCACGCCCCAGACTATGCAGAATTTTGAAGGGCATAAAGATATATTAGGCGAGTTAAATTTATATTTTAATAATAAATTAAGCGAGCTTGAAAGTTTAGGCGTTGATTTGAATAAAATTATAATCGACCCGGGGCTTGGCTTTGCAAAAGACTTTAACGATAATTTTG
>JAFSNU010000157.1 GCA_017447325.1 Synergistaceae bacterium
CAAAATTTTTTGCGTGACCAAGCTTGAAAATTTATTCCTATCGACAGCCAACGCACCGCCGGCCGGAACTCTTGAACTTTCAGCGCAGTTTAAAATTAACGAATTGCCGAGCTTTAACTCTTCTTTCAATATTCCTGAAGCCGAAATTTTATTTTGCTCCAAATTATTTTCAGACCCGAGCGAGTTGCTGCAAACTACTTCGGCTAAATTTTCAGTCTTGTGCGCCGGAGTCATGTCATGCGGCCGCATCTCGTAAAGCTTGACTCGTATATTATTATCCCGCGCCGCTATCTGCCACGCAGCTTCAGAGCCAGCCAGACCGCCGCCGATTATATTTATAATTTTATCTTCGCTCATGCTATTAAACTATTAAATCCTCGCGATAAAATTTTGCAAGATTTTGCATAATTAAATTTAAAATTTAAAATTCTTGATCTGAACTCTCGTCAACGGCTTTATAATTGCAGCCGGCGTTCTGACAAAGCAAAGTCTTGCCGCGCTTGAACAAAATATTTCCGCACTTGGGACATTTATTATTTGTCGGCCTGAGCCATGAAGTATAATCGCACTCGGGGAAACGCGAGCAGCCGAAGAACGTCCTGCGGCCTTTCTTGCTCCTGCGCTTGACGATCTCGCCGCCGTGTTCAGCTCCGCACTTGGGGCAGGCAACGCCCGTCTTGTCTAAAACATTACGCGTATATTTGCACTCGGGATAGCCGCTGCAGCCGATAAATTCTCCGAACCTGCCTTCCTTTTTCACTAACGGCTTGCCGCATTCCGGACAGTTCTCGCCTATGGGCTGAGGCTCGGGCATTTTAACATGCTCAGCACTTTGAGCTTTGTCAAGAGTTTTAGAAAAATCTTTCCAGAAGTCGCCGACGACTTGCAGCCACTTTAAACGCGCCTCTTCAACTTCATCAAGCTCTTTCTCCATTTGAGCCGTGAACCCCGCGTCAACTATTGACGATATAGAATTATTTTTGAAATACTGCATTAAAAAACTGTCAACGATCATTCCGAGCTCAGTCGGGCAAAAACGTTTCTCTTCGTTGCGCTCAACGTAGCCGCGAGTGTCCAGCGTTCCGGCTATAGTAGCGTAAGTTGAAGGCCGTCCGACGCCGTTCTCTTCCAAAATTTTAATTAATCCGGCTTCAGAATATCTTGCGGGCGGACGCGTGAATTTTTGATCTTTATTTATATTTAAAATTTTTAACTCTTCGCCGGACTTGGCCGCGCTTAAATTATCGCCTTTCAAGTCAAGCGGCCACACTGCGCTCCATCCGTCGAATATCAAGCTCTCGCCCTCAGATTTTAATTCAACTTCGCCGGCCTCGGCCTTTAGCACTGACTTTGCAACTACGGCCTGCGACATTTGAGAGGCTGTAAATCTCCGCCAGATCATCTCGTATAATCTCGCCTGTTCAGGATTTAAAAATTCTCTCGCAAGCTCGGGCGTAATGCTAATGTCAGTCGGCCTTATAGCCTCGTGTGCATCCTGAGCTCTGCCCGGGGCTGCGTAAATATTAGCTTTATCCGGCAGATATTCAGCTTTAAAATTATTGCTAATAAACTCGCGGCATGAGCTTACGGCCTCGTCTGAAAGTCTTAAACTGTCCGTGCGCATGTAAGTTATAAGTCCTATATGACCGCGCCCGGGAATATTAAAGCCCTCGTATAAAGACTGAGCGACCATCATCGTCATGCGCGGCGACATGCTTAAACGCCTTGAGGCTTCCTGCTGGAGCGTACTCGTCCTGAACGGCGCCGGAGCTTCGCGCTTAGAATTTTTTTGCGTGAAATCCTTTACGATTAATTTATTATTTTTAATCTCGTTTAAAATCTCGTTCGCAAACTCTTCTGAATTAATTAATAGCGGCAAAGAATTTTTGAGCAAACTTTTCTTATTAAATTTCTCAGCCTTTAAATAATATTTGCGCTTGCCCTTTAAGTCCTCGGCTTCAACGCTTATTGCCCAGTACGGAGTCGGATCAAATTTTAAAATTTCGCGCTCGCGTTCGCAGATTAAATTTAAAGCCACCGACTGAACGCGTCCTGCTGACAATCCATATTTAACTTTCTTCCATAATAAAGGGCTTAAAGTATATCCGACTAATCTGTCCAAAATTCGACGCGCCTGCTGAGCGTCAACTTTATTTAAATCTATATAATCAGGAGCTTTCACGGCGTTCTTAACCGCGTTGGCTGTGATCTCGTAAAATCTCACGCGGCATTTCTTATTCAAGCTCACGCCCAGAATATCGGCCAAGTGCCACGCTATGGCCTCGCCCTCTCTGTCAGGGTCGGACGCTAACAAAACTTCTTTCGCTCCGGCCGCAAGCTCTATTAACTCTTTCTTTAACTCCGCCTTGCCCTGAACCAAAATATATTCCGGAGCAAAGTCATGCTCTATATCAATGGCCATTCGGCTTTTCGGCAAATCGCGAATATGTCCCTTGCTCGACCGCACTATATACTTGCTGCCTAAAATTCCGCTCAGCGTTGTTGCTTTAGACGGCGACTCGACTATAATTAACGTCTTG
>JAFSNU010000158.1 GCA_017447325.1 Synergistaceae bacterium
CTAACTCAACGCTCGGCTCTTCTTTGAAATTATCTATACACGCTATAACTCTATTCAACGCGCCCTCAAGCTCTCGTATATTGCTCGGCACGTGACGGGCAAGAAAATAAATTATGTCGTCAGAGATCACGCGGCCCTTTAACGTCGCCTTGCGCTGCAAGATCGCGACGCGCGTTTCAAAGTCCGGCGTTTGAACGTCCGTTACAAGCCCTCCGGCGAAGCGGCTGATTAATCTGTCCTCTATATTATTAAGCTCTGACGGCTGGCGGTCGGAACATATCACAACCTGCTTGTTGCCGTCATAAAGCGTATTAAACGTATGAAAAAACTCTTCCTGGCTTTGCTCTTTGTTGCCCAAAAACTGAATATCATCTATTAATAAAATATCTAAATTTCTATAACGTTCTTTAAATTGAGACGTCTTAGAAAATGCTATCGCATGAACAAACTCGTTTAAGAAATTTTCCGCGCTGATATATAAAACTTTAAGCTCAGGGTTGCGCTCTATTGCGTAATGACAGATCGCGTGCATTAAATGCGTCTTGCCGAGGCCGACTCCGCCCCAGATAAACAAAGGATTATAAGCGCTGCCCGGCATCTCCGCGACTGCAAGGCTCGCCGCATGAGCAAGCCTGTTTGACTTGCCTACTACAAAGCTTGAAAAAGTATAATTCGGATTTAAGCTTATCGCATTTTTAAGATTATTCACGCCGAATAAATCGCCGGTCAAGTCCTGCGATTCTTTGGGCTTTGATCTTTTAGTCTTTAAACTTTGATTAGGCTGCGAGTTATTATTAGAATTAGATTTTAAAATCACGCTCTTAATCTCGGCGTTCTTAATTGTTTTAGCCGCATTATTAAGATCGTTCAAAAAGTTTTGAGCTATATAATTTTTCACGAAATCATTCGGCGCGTCGATTATCAGCTCGCCGCGTTTATTTATCTCGATGGGCTCGCACGCCTCAAGCCAGAGTGAAATTCTTTCGCCCTCAGTGCCAGTCCCTTTGGCTATATTGTCCCAGATTGTTCGAAGTTCGTTAGTGCTCAAGATTTTTCCACCGGCCTTTAATTAAAAATTTATAATAATTATATGCTAAAATTTAATAAATTAAAAAATTAAATTTAGCTGTGCGATTATATCAAAATTTATTTTAGCGCGGCGGCTGCTGTTATTAAAAATTTTAGAAAATTAATAAAATTAAAAATTTTAGAGGCTGATAAATATAAAATGGAAAATAAAAATTTAATCGATCTACAAAATCTTGACGGCAAGGCATTAGAAATTTGCATCGCGCAGATTAACAAGCATTTTAATATTAAATTTATCAAGGCTGAGAACGGCGAGGCAATCGGCGAGCTTGAGCTTGAAGAGCGGCACAAAAATTTATTTAATATTCCCTACGGCGGAATTTTATTTAATTTGGCGGACTGCACGACCGGCATGGCGTTTATAAGCTTGGGACGCCCGGGCGTCACTGTCAGCGCAACGGCAAATTTTATGCGCGGCTCGCAAAATACTTCTAAATTAATCTGCAAGGCAAAAGTCAAGCGCGGCGGCCGAAAATTATTTTTTGTACGCGCCGAGATCGAAGACGATGAAGGCGTTATATTAAGCGATTTTGATTTTATATTCTCGACTTTAGATTAAATTAATAATTTAAAAATTTTAAATTTAAATTTTAAAATTTAAAACAGGAGGATAAATTTATGCAGCTTTGCAATTACACATGAGCAATAAAATTATTTGCACGTGATGCAGTTATTGCGGCGAAGCTTGCGCGTTAAATTTATTCTCTTGCTTTAAAATAATTTTAATAATTAAATCTTCCCGCAATTTTATCTGAATATTTAAGGCCGCCTTTGCTGTGTCTGCAAGAAAGCAAGCGAGCGGCTAATAAATATATTTATTAATTAATATTATAATTGGAGGTATTTTATTATGGCTGTATTAGTTGATGCAATGGGCAAACTTTGTCCGGAACCGGTCGTCATGACCAAGGCCGAACTCGCGAAAGGAACGGCAGAGCTTGAAGTTTTAGTTGACAATGATATTGCGGTGTCGAACGTCACGAGATTATTATCAAGTCAGGGCTTCAGCGTCGAAGTCGAGCGTAACGGTGACGAGCGCAAATTAAAGGCGAAGAAGACCGGCGAGGCAAGCTCGGCAATTAATAATTCTAATAATAACTCGCAGCTGCTTGCGGTGTTCGTGACCGGCAAGACGTTAGGCCGCAATGACGCGGAACTCGGCGAAGTTTTGATTAAAGCATTTTTAGGCACGCTGTCTAAATTAACTTTAAGGCCGGCCGTAATCGCTTTCATGAACGAGGGCGTCAAATTAGCGTTGCCCGAGTCGTCGGCCTGCGAGCATATTAAAGATTTAGAAAAATTAGGCACTAAAGTTTTGGTCTGCGGAACCTGCACGACGCACTTTAATATAACTGACAAAGTCGCCGTCGGAACGATCTCGAACATGTTTGAGATTATGGAGATGCTCACGAGCGCAGACAAGATATTAACTATTTAATTTTAATTATTAAATTTAAATTATTAAATGCTGTACGCTGGTATTGACATAGGTTCGACTGCGGCCAAAGCCGTATTGATGGACAAGTCTAAAACTGAGATATTAGACCGCAAGCTAATGCCCAGCGGTTGGAACAGCCGAGACACTGCGGACGAGCTTTTAAGCTGGCTGTTAAGTCATGATATAAAGCGCGAAGAAATTTGCGTTACTGCAACGGGCTACGGCCGGGTCTCAGTGCCTTATGCCGACGCAGCTTTAACGGAGATTACTTGTCACGGAAAAGGAGCTGCCTTCCTGGGCGGCTCTGACTTGACTGTAATCGACATCGGCGGGCAGGACACGAAAATTATATTTATCAAAAATTCCAAAGTAATAGACTTTATAATGAACGACAAATGTTCAGCCGGCACGGGCAAATTTCTTGAAGTTATGGCAAATCGTATGGGCGTGACTTTGCCGGAGTTCTTTAATTTAGCGCAGAGCAGCAAGCGCGAAATTAAAATCTCGTCGATGTGTACGGT
Source organism: Synergistaceae bacterium (assembly GCA_017447325.1). Lineage (GTDB taxonomy): Bacteria > Synergistota > Synergistia > Synergistales > Aminobacteriaceae > JAFUXM01. The sequence goes on from JAFSNU010000158.1 coordinate 3,049, forward strand.
CTTTGCCGAGACTGAGATCGTGAGCCTTATGGGACAGGGAACGCCCCGCGAGGACATCGCAAACGGCGCGGTCGGCTCTGTCGTTGCGAAAGTCGTCGTGCTGGCGGGACGCAAGGCTTCGCCGAATTTAAATAATAATTCTAAATATTATTTAACCGGCGGCTTCTGCGAGAGCGATTTAATGATTAGCAAGCTCGCAGCTGCTTTAAATTCTCAAGTCTATTCATGCCCTGACGCAAGATACGCCGGAGCTGTCGGCGCGGCTTTATTAGGCAAGAAATAAATTAAAATTTAAAATCTGAGAGGGGAATTTTTTCATGACTGACTACCGCAAGATGTGGGAAGATTTAGGCATGGACGTTGACACGCATGATTTATTATGTCAGGCTCTGCCCAACGCTTTAATCGACGTGTTCTTTTCGCAGGAGAACCGTCCCGAGGCCATGGATTACTTCAGCACGGTTATATCAGAAGTTCACGGCTTGAGACCGGCGGAGCTTGTCGAGTTCAAGAAGAAGGGCGGAAAGATCGTCGGGACGTTCTGCATTCACGTGCCGGATGAAGTTGTAATAGCGGGCGGAGCTATCGCTACCGGCTTATGCAGCGGCTCGCAGTTCTGGGTGCCGGGCGGCGAGAAGAAACTTCCGGCGGCAACTTGTCCGTTAATTAAAGCCTCGCTCGGTGCGAGATTTGACAGA
>JAFSNU010000159.1 GCA_017447325.1 Synergistaceae bacterium
GTCAAGATTAAAATTAAATAAATCATTTATAACGCGTCCCGTCAAAACTTCTATTGCAGCAGAAGATGACAAGCCTGCGCCCTCGGGCAAGTTGCCGCTAAATAAAATATCAAGACCCGACGGCAAATTATATCCGTGCTGCGCAAAAATATTTATCACGCCCAGCGGATAGTTCGCCCAGTCGTTGGCCTTGTCATATTTAATATTATTTATAGGCACTTCGATAATTTTATTATTATCAAAATTTAACGAGTAAAGCCTTATAGTGTCTCTTGGCCGCACAGCCGCGAGAGCTTTAATTCCGAAAGATATAGCGCACGGGAACACAAAGCCGCCCTCGTGATCCGTGTGCTCGCCGATTAAATTAACTCGCCCCGGGGCGAAGAAACACTCGGGGCGATTATCTCCAAAAATTTCTTGAAATTTTTTAAGCATAATTTATTTTATTTATTTTTTATTTCTTACGGTATTTAGTCAAGTCAATGGCGACTGCGACGGCGATAATTATGCCCTTGATAACCTGCTGCCACATCGGCGACACGTTTATAAACTGAAGACCGTACTGAATAACCGTGAAGATTAACACGCCTATTACAATGCCGCTGACTTTTCCGATACCGCCGTTAAGCGACACGCCTCCGACGACGCACGCCGCTATAGCGTCAAGCTCGTAGCCGTTGCCGTAGTTATTAGTAGCTCCGGCTGTACGCGCTGCCTCTAAAACTCCTGCAATGCCATACAAGCACGAGGCCAAAATAAATATTCCCATTATGCATCTAAAGACGTTAATACCTGCAACTACAGCAGCCTCTCTGTTGCCGCCGATTGCGTAAACGTTTTTGCCGAATACAGTTTTATTTAAGATAAACCAAATTATTACGCAGATAACTGCCGCAATGGGAATTAATATAGAAATTCCCTGGAAGCTGCCCGTCTGGAAAATTCTCATCTGTCCGAGAGCCGCGAAGTCCGGTCTGACTCCGCCGATGGGCTGGGAATTATTGGGCGGCATATCGAAATACAACGAACACGCGCCGTAAATCATAACCTGAACGGCAAGCGTCGCTATGAACGGGTGCATGTCGTACTTCGCAACTAAAAATCCGTTTAACGCTCCGAAGATCATGCACGCGCCGATAGCTGCCAAGATCGGCATCCATACTTCAACCTGCGGAAGATCCGGGAAGAATCTATTTGCATAAGTCGCAGTCTGAAGCATCGAAGCTGATACAACAGAGGCAAGGCCGACCATGCGTCCGGCTGAAAGGTCAGTACCAGCGATCAACAGCGTGAAGCAAATTCCGAGCGCTATTATTAATCTTGTTGAAGACTGCGTTAAAATATCAAGCGCAACTCGAATCTGCATAAATCTCGGCTGTAAAATGCAAATTACTATAACTAACACAAGCATTGCCAATAAAATCGCATTGTTAGTTAAGAACGCGCTGAAATTTTTTGACGAGAAGACGACTTCGCCGCCCAAATGTTTTTTAGATGATATAAATCCTTTCAGGCCAAGCACAAGTCCGATTATCATTAAGAATATCGGCAGATCGTAAATCTTGCGAAGGCTCAACGCCGATTTAATTCCTGAAAGAGCCGGAAGCGTCTGGCATAAATAAAGCAGTGCGCCGATAACTAAAACTGCAATTCCGGCCATGACCAAAAATCTATCGTACTTCTCACGTGCAACATGTTTTGCCATTTTAAAAATTTCTCCTAATTTAAAATATTAAAAAATATTAAAAATAAAATTTTAAAAAATTAATAAATTAATCAGCGGCCGCTTTATTATGGCTTGCAAACATAGTCGCAAGGCGCATAATATTTTCCTGCGAGTACTCGTCTTTGTTCAAAAATCCCGTGACGCGTCCCTCGCACATGACCATAATGCGATCCGACATTCCCATAAGCTCCGGCTGTTCAGACGAAATCATGATTATCGATTTGCCCTGTTTAACCTGCTCGAGCATTATAGTATAGATTTCATATTTCGCGCCTACGTCAATGCCGCGCGTAGGCTCATCAAGAATTAATATGTCCGAGTTAGTTAAAAGCCATCTTGCAATTAAAACTTTCTGCTGATTGCCGCCCGATAAATTCTGAATTAAAGTCTCGAGCGACGGGGCTTTAACGTTAAGCTCTTTGCAGCCCTCGCTTGCCTCTGCAACGCGCTTGCTCTCGTTAAGAATGCCCAAGTGCGCATAATGTTTCTGATTTGCTATAACAGTATTTTCGAGTATCGGCAAAATTCCAAAGATACCGGTCGCGCGTCTCTCTTCTGTTAATAAAGCGAAGCCGTGAGCTTTAGCATCACGCGGCGAACGAGCTTTATATTCTTTGCCGTCCTTCTCAACTTCGCCGGACTCAATGCCTCTAAGTCCAAATAAAGCTTCGACAAACTCAGTGCGCTGAGCTCCGACAAGTCCGCCGATCCCCAAAATCTCGCCCTTGTGCAAGTCAAACGACACGTCTTGAAACGATTTTTTAATCGGAGACGAAAGATGGCGAACGCTTAAAACTACTTCATCGCTCGGCTTGTCCTCTCTGACTGGGAACTGATTTGTCATCTCGCGTCCGACCATTTGCTTTATAATCTCTTCAGTTGTGAGGCTTACCGCCGGCCAAGTTCCAACATACTTACCGTCGCGCATTATCGAGACCTCGTCAGAAATCTGCAAAATCTCTTTCATCTTGTGCGAGATATAAATTATTGCCCTGTTCTCACTGCGCAGCCTGTTTATAATTTTAAATAAAAATTCGACTTCACGATCAGACAGCGACGACGTAGGCTCGTCCATGATTATAATTTTAGCGTTAATACTTACAGCCCGCGCAATCTCCATCATCTGCAAAATTGCCGCCGACTGTTCGCCCGCAAGTGCTAATGGGTCAACGTCAAGTCCTAAGTCTTCAAATAATTCTTTAGTCTTATCATACATAGCTTTATGATCGACAACGCCCATTTTGCCCGGGAATCTTCCGAGCCAGACGTTCTCCATGACAGATCTAAATCTGATCGGATGAAGCTCCTGGTGAATCATCGCTATTCCGTTGTCCATTGCCTCTTTGGCCGAATTAATTTTAACGGGCTTACCGTCTAAAAGAATTTCTCCGCCGTCGGGCTTGTAAATTCCAAATAAGCACTTCATGAGCGTTGACTTGCCCGCGCCGTTCTCGCCCATTAGAGCATGAACAGTCCCGGGCCTCACGTTCAGCTGCACGCCGTCAAGCGCTTTAACGCCCGGGAAAGTCTTAGTAATATTTTTCATTTCAAGAACAAACTCGCTCATACTTTTTTACTTTGCTCCTTCCGCTTAAAAAATTTAAAATAAATCCCCCTGCCTCGACTTCAGGCAGAGGGGAAATAAAAATTAATTTTTACATAAAATCTTTGTAGTTCTCGGACGTGACTTTGCGGTAAGGCACCCAGATATATTTCCCGTCGGTGACTTCATAGCCGATGGTCTCTTTGTTGACTTCTTTGCCCATAGCCGCAGCGACAGCAGCCTGAACGGCGGCCTTGCCCTGGTTGGCAGCGTCGTTTAAAACAGTGCCGAGCATCTCGCCCTTGGCCATAGCCTCAAGCGCAGGAGCAGTTGCGTCAACGCCGACTACCGGAATGTACTTCGCGGGGTCGCCCATGTTGTAGCCTTCAGCCTTTAATGCCTCGATCGCGCCGAGAGCCATATCGTCGTTATTAGCTAATACAGCTTCGATTCTCTCGATGCCGACAGCCGAGATAAAGCCCTTCATCTTGTCAGTGGCCTGGACTTTGTCCCAGTTCGCCGTGTCGCTGCCAAGCTCTTCAAGCTCAAAGCCGCCCTCTTTCATGGCCTTGACTGAGTACTCAGTGCGAAGAACCGCGTCCTGATGTCCCTGCTCTCCTCTGAGCATGATGTACTGGATTTTGCCGTCCTTGTTCTTGTCCGCGCCAGGGTTCTTCTTGAAGTAATCAACGATAAGCTCGCCGGACTGCGTGCCGGACTCCTCGGCCTTTGCTCCGTCGTACCAGATCTTGTCATAAGCCTGCATGACTTCGGGCTCGGGCTCTCTGTTGATAAATACGATCGGAATACCGGCGGCCTTGGCCTTCTCCATTAAGGGAAGAGCTGCGGTTCTGTCAACCGGATTGACGATAACGACATTGGCGCCCTTCGCGATGTAGGCGTCAACCTGATCGTTCTGAAGCGGCTGTCTGTTCTGAGAATCTGTGATCTCGAGCTCGCCGCCGATCTTTTCCATCTCGGCCTTCATGTTGTTGCGAACGCCGGTCATGAACGTGTCGTCGAACTTGTAGATGCACGCGCCGACCAAAACTTCATCAGCCTCGATTGCAAACGCTGCGCCTGCAAAAGCCAACGCCAACACTGCCGCTAACGCAAAAAACTTTCTGAACTTCAACAAAATAAAACAACCTCCCGTTTTGTATTAATAAGCTGTAAAACTTACAGCAAATTTTTAAAATTAAATTTTTAAAATTAATCAAGTATTGCGGGAAAAAAATTTTATTAAATTGCCGTTATTCATTTCTTAACGATAAATATTATATAACGAAAAATTTATTATTAAAATCAGCGCATTTACTTTATTTTAATTTTCCAAAAATTTTCTTGAGACTGCATAAAATTATTTCCAAAAATTTTTGAGAGCTTGCATAAAATTATTTCCAAAAATTTTTATAGCTTGCGCAAAATTATTTTCAAAAATTTTTTAGAGCTTACGCAAAATTATTTTCAAAAATTTTTTAGAGCTTGTGCAAAATTATTTTCAAAAATTTTTTAGAGCTTGCACAAAATTATTTTCAAAAATTTTTATAGCCTGCGCAAAATTTTTCTCCAAAGAATTTTTGAAGCGTCAAAAAATTTTCCGCGCAAAAAATTTTGACATGTTAATTTTAAAATTAAATTTATAAATTCTTGCGGCAAAATAATTTAAATAAAATTTTTGTAGTTGAAAATGTAGTTGAAAAACTTTTGAATTTTGTGAAAATTTTTTTGAGATTAAAAACTTTTTGATGTTAAAAAAATTATAGCATGAAAAATTTTAGAGCTTGCGCAAAATTATTTTCAAAAATTTTCTCGAGCTTGCGCAAAATTTTTCTCAAAAGAATTTTTGAATGGTCAAAAAATTTTCCGCACAAAAATTTTTAACGCATTAATTTTAAAATTAAATTTATAAATTCTTGCGGCAAAATAATTTAAATAAAATTTTTGTAGCTGAAAATGTAGCTGAAAAACTTTTGAATTTTGTGAGAAATTTTTTGAGATTAAAAACTTTTTGATGTTAAAAAAATTATAGCATGAAAAATTTTTCGCGCTCGTGCAAAATTTTTCTCAAAAATTTTTGAAGCAGTTCACAAAAATTTTTAAGCAATATTTTTATTAAATTTAAGCAAATAATTTTTAAAATTTTATTGCTTAGCTTGACATTATAATTTACTTAATATATTATTTCGTTTCAATTAAGCAAATAAATTTTAAAAAATTTGAGGTGAATGGCATGACTGAAAAAATTTTTTATAAGTCTTTATATCAGACTGAGTTCGACGCTGAAGTTTTAGATGTTATCGACGGCAGGGGCTTGGTTCTTGACAGGACTTTATTCTATCCTGGCGGCGGCGGTCAGCCCTGCGACTTGGGTTTTATTAACGGGCTCGAAGTCGTTAATGTTTATGAGCATGACGGCGTTATAGTTCATGAGTTAAAAGATTTAAATATTAATTTAAAAAAAGTTCACGGAGTTATCGACTGGGCGCGGCGCTTTGAGATGATGCAGCAGCATTTGGGCGAGCATATTTTCGCGGCCGTGCTTTATAATAAATTTAATATTAACACGCTGAGAATGAGAATAGAGAACGGCGCGGCGTCGCTCGATCTCGATAAAGTTGTTGACGAAAATATTATCCGCGAGGCTGAGAGCGAGGCCAACGAGATTATCTGGAAAAATATTCCGGTTGAAGTTTTTAATGCTGATATTGAAGATATTAAAAAATTTTCGCGCAAGCAGCCGCCGAGTAAAGCTGGAATAAAAGCTGTCCGAGTTGTAAAAATTTCCGGCGTTGATTACGTGCCTTGCTGCGGTCTTCACGTTAAGAACACCGGCGAGGTCGGCGTGATCAAATTTGTTAAGGCAGAGCATGATAAAAATTTCACGAGAGTTTATATAAAGTGCGGGCGCGGGGCGTTTAACTGGCTGAGCGTTTTAGTTCAAGAGGCGCATAAAATTCAAATTGCTTTGACCTGCGGCGGGCATGAGATATATAATCGCGTTGAAACTTTGCAAAATGATTTGAAAGAGATTGCGTCGCGGAATAAAATTTTGCTTGAGCAAATAGCTTTAATGCAGACCGATAAAATTATGAGTAAAGCTTTAAAGTCTCAGGGCGGATTTATTATCGCGCCGGAAGTTTTAGATTATAAAGATTTAAAATTTATTAAAGATGAAGAAGATATTATTAATTATGTTAAAATTTTATTTAAAGAATTAACTAAAGCTCTTGGCGTGATAGCTTTATTGGGCTGCAAGATTAATAAAGAGCGGACGTTTATAATTTTTGGAAGCAATAAATGCGCAAAAAATATTGACGTGCGGAAAATTTTTAATGAAGCTTTAAAGATGATTGAGGGTAAAGGCGGCGGCTCGGGCGTATGCGCTCAGGGTTTTGGCAGCAAGCCTGAGAATTTAATCGAAGCCGTTAATAAAGCTTGTGAGTCAAGCTTGAAATTATTTTAATAAAGCGCGTGAAAAATAAATTTTTAAAATTTGCTTGACAGATTTTAGTTCGGGTAGTATACTTTCTTTCGTGTTCAGGGCGGATAGTTCAGCGGAAGAACACCTGCCTTACACGCAGGGGGTCACAGGTTCGAACCCTGTTTCGCCCACCAGTATATTAAAAATTTAATAAATTAATTAAGTTGTTAATAATTTTGGTTGCGGGGTCGTAGCTCAGTTGGTTAGAGCGTCGGCCTGTCACGCCGAAGGTCGCGAGTTCGAGCCTCGTCACTCCCGCCACTCAGATCCCAGCGTTTTTAAACTTAAATAAATAAGGTAAATTTTTAGATTTTTTAATTTTCCCCCGCTGTTCTTCCGCTTTTATTTTCGCAATAGGCTTAA
>JAFSNU010000160.1 GCA_017447325.1 Synergistaceae bacterium
CTACAGCCATTGGCCGGAGTTGACGAGCAGCTTGCGTTGAAGGTTAAAGTACGGCATCATGGACAAAATCCCGGGATGCGACGATCTGCCGGTCTATGGCGACATGGGAATTACGCTTGGAGGCAAGCCGCTTTATTTCTCTAAAGATTTCTTAATTTACTTGCCGAAGGGCGTTGCGCCGGAAGTTCTCGCGGAGCTTGACGAGGCCGTCGCGAAGATGCAGGCTGACCCGCAGTTCCAGGAGGACATGGCCCGGCAAGACACTTTCAAGCGCAGAGGCAAAGGCGTTCATATTCGACAAGCGTGACTCGATCGAGAAAGTTTTGGCCGAAGCTCCGAACATGGAGGACTTAGAGTAACCGGGGTCGCGAACCCTGAACCCGTTATTAGGGCGTTGGGTTTCACACCGGCTTTCGTTTACTGTTTACTATAATTTATGACTGCGGCGCATTAGACTAAGTATAAAAGAGCGAAGTTTGATGCGCTGCGGTGTCGTGTTTAGATTTGAAAAGGGAGGCTCGAATTAACACATGGCCGCATTTCTAAGAGAATGGCTGAAGATTAGAAATATGCACTTGTTCTTCCCCATGGTAATCGGCTCGATATGCGTGTTATTATTAGTGATAATCGCGCTGTAGCGGGCAGGCGGGCTGTTAAGTGCAAAAGGGGACGCCGTTTATAAATTTCAAGAATTATCATTTCTTTACGCATCTTTGCGCATCTTTGCGTATCTTTCGCATCTTTACGCATCTTTCGCATCTTTGCGCATCTTTGCGCCGAACTATGACAAGTTAAAGCTCTGGGGCGCGCTGGTCTTGTTTGTTGCGTATTTAATCGCGCTGCCGCAGCTGCATTTTGTCCCCGCAAGCATAATATTTATATTCTTGTTTTGTTTAACGTGTTGTTTGACTTTAATAAAGCCCAGCCGTTTAATTTCAAGAGTATATTAATTTCGCTTATATGCTCTTACGGCGTATGGTATTTATTCTTTCAAGTCTTTAATATTATTTAATATTTATTTAATAGCTTGATGAAAAGCAGGTGAATAAACATGTTGACAGGCTTTAGCTTTATTAGGCGTCGTTGTGGGAATAGTGTGCATGACTGCGACAATGGCCGTGGCCGTGTTCTTGCCTATGACTTACGCGTTCAGCTTTAGGCGATATTAATTAACGTCCCTGGTACGCCTTCGAGCGTCTGCACGACTTTATGGCACGGCGGGGCGAGGCCGATAGAGCTTTAAAGATCGGCGTCACTGCGTCTTTATTAGGCGGAACGTGCTGGCCTTATTAACGCCGCCGCTTGCGAAAATGGCGATAAAGTTCTCGGCTGTCGAGAAATTTTTAATTATATTATTCGCAATGACTGTTATAGCTGCACTGTCCAAAGGCTCTATGACTAAAGGCATTTTCTCGGGTTTTCTGGGAATGGCGAGCTGAGCATGAATAATAAAATGCGCACGGAGCTGCTGCCGTTATTAATCGGCCTGTTCGCGATAGCTCAGATGTTTCAAGAGGCTGAAAAGGGAATGCGGAGCAACGCGCTTGACGAGGGCGCGACTATCGAGGGCGCACGCAAATTCTCGTTTAAAGATTTTTCAGACCAGTGGATTAATGTAATTCGGTCGTCTTTATTCGGGACTTTTATGGGCGTTCTGCCCGGCGTCGGAGGCAGTGCGGCGTCTTTAATTGCTTATAGTCAGGCTAAAAGCTGGTCAAAAGAGCCTGACAAGAGGGCTTAATCGCGAGCGAGAGCTCAAATAACGGCTTGACCGGCGGCGCGTTGGTGCCTTTGTTATCTTTAGGCATCCCCGGCGATTCAACTACGGCTGTATTAGTCGGCGCGTTTTTATTGCAGGGAATTCAAGTCGGGCCTTTATTTATTCAGCAGAATCCTGACGTTTGGACGCAAATTTTGCTGGCTTTAGCATTATGCAATGTCTTTATGTTCCGGTGAAATTAATTTCGATCTGGGATAACGCAAAAGGTCACGTAATGGAGAAGACCGGAATTAAAGAATAATTAGGAGGTTTATTAATTATGAAAATTGGATTTATAGGACTTGGAATTATGGGCAGGCCAATGGCCAAAAATTTATTAAAGGCCGGGCATGAGCTGGTAGTTTTTGACAGAAGTTCGGAGCCGGTCGAGGACGTCGTGAAGTTTGGCAACAGCAAAGCAGTCAAGGCTGAGAAAATTCAGGACGTCGCAAAGGGCTTTAACTATGCTGCCGAACTCGCCGCATGTAAAGAGCGTTATGCTTGAAGATGACAAACTCGCTGATTATATGGATAAAAATGCCGTGTTTATTGATATGTCGAGTATTAATCCCATAGCAAGCCGCGAGATAGCCGACGCTTTAGCAAAGAAAGGCATTGAGATGCTTGATGCGCCCGTCAGCGGAGGCGAGCCGAAAGCAATAGACGGCACGTTAAGCTTCATGGTCGGCGGCAAGTTCGAGCCGGTGTTAAAGGCCATGGGCTCGATTGCGAAGTCCGGCACAAGTCCTATAGTTTATGACTAAAGAATTATTAAAGGCCGCTAATGCAATAAGCTTAATTGACGCGAATAATAAGAGCGTTGCGTTAAAGCCGAATTTAGTCGTTGCCGGCACGCCTGAGCGCGGAGCAGTGACGCACCCGGGAGTTTTGAGCGGAGCTATAGAGTATTTTATTGAGAATAATATTAATGTTAAAGATATAAGCATAATCGAGGGCAGCTGGGTCGGCGACGAGACAATGCGGGCAATGCGCCGAGCCGGTTATGATAAAGTCTGCGAGAAATATAATGTTAAATTTCATGACTTAAAGAAGGACGCAACGCGCGATATAGATACGGCTAATATACGGCGAAGGATTTAATTTAACGCCCGAGCCGTTTAAAAACGACATAACGTGACTTGGTAGAGCCGTCACGCGTGTTACGCCGCTGGACTCGGAACGTTTGGAATACACAAGCATATTATCACTGAAAAAGGCTGCTGCTGAACTATTATAAGTTTATTTGTTGACTGTGAGCTTGAGCCGACTGAACGCAATTATACAGGAGTTTATGACTATTGCATAAAGTGCGGCGCGTGCGTCAGACGCTGCCCGGTTCAGGCCATAAGTATTAAATATTTGCGCAATCCTAAATTATGCGGCGAACATGCACAGCATCTCCGCAAAGAATTTAACGGCGGCCTGTGCGGCAAGTGTTTAGTCAAAGTGCCATGCAAGGCGCGTAATCCTAAGCAAAATAAATTATAAATAAATTATAAAAGAGACTTGTTTAATTTTAAATTATAAATTATAAATTAAATCAAGCCTCTTAATTTTAAATTTTTAAATTTAAATTACTGAATTAGACTGAGCATCGACTGCGGCAGCTGGTTTGCCTGAGCAAGCACAGAATTGCCGGACTGGCTTAAAATTTGCAGCTTGACAAAGTCGAGCATTGTCTTGGCCATGTCAATGTCGCGTATTCTGCTCTCGGACGAGCTGAGATTTGCGCTTGTAGTTGTGACGTTGCGCATAATGCTCTCGAGCGAATTTTGAGCCGCGCCGATTTTAGACCTCTGAGCTGAGACTTGTTTTATCGCGTTGTCCAAATCACCTATGGCTTTCACTGCGCCGTCCCGCGTCATGACGTTTACGCCATGAACACCCAGCGCATTAGCCGACATGTTGCCGATCTCTAAATATAAATCTTCGTGCTGATTAGCTCCGGTTTGAATTTTTGAGTTTTCGCTCTTTAAATGAATTGTAGTTATATAAGGCTTTGAGTCAGCCTGAAGAATATAATTTTTCTGAGTGTCGCTCCATACTGCTTTCATTCCGGTCATAGCGTCAAATTTAACGTCAACGTTTCTATCGACAACGCCCTTTAAAATATTGCCGGATAAATTAACGCCGCTTGCTATTGCCGTGCCGTCATGAGCATTATAAACTGAAGCCGTGTAGCTCGTATCTTTAGAATTTTGAATAGTGTTAAAGCCGAACGCGTCGATTAAATCGCCGTATGCGCTCGAGAAAGTCAGTTCGCCGTCAGAGCCCGGGATTAAAGATCTTAAAACAAAAGTTCCGTTCACGGTCTCCATGCCGTTAGTTAAAGTTGAATTTTCAACGAAGCTCACGAAATTATTTGTGTCGCCGTCCGTGACGTATTTGCCTTGGCCTAATCCATCGCTGATTGCGTTATTTAATTTTTCTTTAACGCTGTTTAACGTGTCAGTTGCCGAGAGAGTTATATTGGTCCGCTTGCCGTCGCCCTGGCTTATGGTTATAGTCTGCGGCTGCTCGAGCATGAACACGCCCTGTGAGTTATAAAATCTGTCTATGTCTTTAAGCTGCGTGTCGCCTGTCGCGATCTTGCCGGCGTAATTTGCTGTAAAGCTCGATAAAGTTATCGGATACACAGGGACGTCGTCTGTTAAATCCGGATCAGGCTCTGGAAAATTTGCGGCCAGTTCTGCAAAATTGTTTGTCGGCCTTAATGCAATATTGCCTGTGTAAACTTTGCCGTTTAAGCTGTTTAAATAAAAATTATTGAAATTTAATCTAAGATTTGATATGGCTTCAGAATTTAAATTATACTGCACGCCCTGCGAATCAGCTGCAGCGTAACCGCCCCATGATTTAGACCAGTCTTCGTCCTGCTGTCCTGTGACATATAACGACGTGTCAACCGGCTTATCACTTGTGCCGTTGCCGCTGACCTGATAGACAAATTTTGAACCTGATTTTAAATATTCGATTTGCGAAGCATCGATATTTAAAATTAAATGATCGTCGTCTTCGCCTAATAATGCGCCGATATTAATGCTCGTCTTGCCGCTCGACAAAACTATTTCATTATCGCTGTAGCTTGCTGTCTCGCCGTATGAAGTCAAAACGTTAGAACTTGCCCTGAGCGTGACTGAGCCTTTGCCGGAAATTTCGTCATACTGAGTTTTAATTACTTCAAATAAAATGCTCGCGTTGTTCTGCGTGCCGGAATCGTTCGTCGTTGCGTCAGCGTCTTTCACGCCTAAAGTAAACGCGCTCTCGTCTATATTATAGCTGCCGGTGAGCTTGGTCGTCGCGTTGGTATCAACTAAAGTTTTATCTTCGTCTATCTCCGGCGTAGAAAAATTTGCGGTTGTATACTTATTGCTGGATATACTATTTATATAAAAAGCAACTCGTTTTTCAGTCACTACTGCTCCTATATTAAAATTAGCACCTTCAGAACTTGTCTCAAGCGAGATACTCTCTCCGCCTATAGTCAATTTTGAATCAAGATTATTTGTAATATGATTCTCGATAGTTTTGGCGACACCTTCAGGAGTTGTAATATCTGGAGCGTTGTCATCGCTGGAGCTTTGTATAAGTACATCAATATAATTAGAATTTGAAGAATTGCTGGCGTATATAAATACTCTTTCAATGTTGCCGCTCGTGTTCCCTGCTGTGACAGTCCCGCTGTATGTTGTCGTATAGCCCGACTTTGAAGTAAAATTATAAGTCGATAAAGTTGTAACAGAAGCTGCGTCGTCAGCTGTATTAGCAGTACTGATTGAAAGCGATACTGTTAAAGGCTGACTGGAATTTTTTGCCTCGAGATTAAATCTTGTCGGCCTGTTAGCGACTTCAGAACCTGTAATTGTAATAGTGTCCGTTCCGCTGCCGGTACTCAGCGATACTTCACTGTTAATTCCCTTGAGCAAAGCTGCAATTTCAGTCTCACTCGCGCCGGCAGGTATAGTCGCTATATTAGATAACGTTTGCGATTCCGTTTCATTCGAGACAGTTATGCTTACATATTCTTCATACGAGCTTGTATTCCCTGAATTTACACTTGCTGCTTTGATTGCCGCGCCGTAAGTCTGAGCGTCTTCTGTATTAGTCAATTGATTTATCGTAGTCGATGCGAAATCGTAGACTCTAATACTATTGGCGTAAATCTCGTTCTGATTTGAGACAGTTGTAATTTTATAACCGCCAGAATCGCCGTCAAGCTCCGCTGTAAGAGTTATTTCTGAGCCGTTGCGTGTTATAGACGAGTAATTATTATTAATGTCATTGACTATAAGCTGCGCAACGTCTTTTGCTGTCGTAGCAGAAGCCGGCACAGTAATAGAACGATTACTAATCATATATCTGTTTTTACTGTAATTATCGTCGTCTGTGGCCGTATTTTGATAAATATAATAAGTTATATTTTTTTCAACTCCGCTCGTGTTGCCCTGAGCAACTGCGCTGCTCACGCTTGACACGTAAGTATAAGTCACTTCTCCGCCGCCGGCTTTAGCTGCGTTAATCTGATAAGTTCCGGCCGGAATATTGCTGATCTCAACGCCGTTATTTATGCTGTTGTCAGTCTGCTCGTCTGTAACCAGATTTTCGCTGCGAATTTTAAATATCGAGGACTTTTGAACCTGAGCCATGCCCGGAACAGAATTAATCTCAATTCTAAAGTTGCCATCGTTTTCAATCGCGCCGCGGATATATGCCTCTGTTGATAATTCGTCCGAAGACCAAATTCCGCACACGCTGCCGTCTAATAATTTTTTCTTGTTAAACTGCGTCGTACTTGAGATATTATTAATTTGATCTTTAAGCGCGTCGATCTCAAGTTGAATATAGCTTCTGTCCTGAGATGTCAAAGTATCATTTGCCGCCTGAACGCTTAACTCGCGCATACGCTGCAAAATGCTGTGGGTTTGTGATAATGCGCCCTCTGCCGTCTGCAATAGCGAAACGCCGTCCTCTGAATTTCTTATCGCCGTGTTTAAGGCCTGGGTCTGTGTTCTAAGTTTCTCGCTGATTGCAAGCCCCGCCGCGTCGTCAGCTGCCGAGTTAATACGCAGGCCTGTCGATAATTGCTGAATTGATTTCGAGATCGCGTTATTAATGTTATTTAACGCATTGAACGCATTGAGAGCCGGAATATTAGAATTAATTCTCATGCTCCGAACCTCCAGCTTTACGGCTCAATCCGTATGTTAACTCTGCGAGGCTTGCGGAGACGCTGTAACTTTTAAAGCTTAATAAATTTCTAAAGCTTTGAGAGTTACCCCCCCCCGCAAAAATACTTACTTTGCAAACCGCCATATTACTTACCGCCTTTCGCTAAAATGAAAATATTTTAATAATTTTTATATTATTTTTTCGGCGTATTAAAATTAAAACTTAAAATTTTAAATTTTAATTTTACGGGAGAGTTTTTAATTATGAAACTTGCAGTGGATTGCAGCTTTACGAGGCTTGGTGAGACGCGGTAACTTTTAAAACTTAATAAATTTCTAAGCCAATTTTCTCGCTTTACGTCTCGCTATATTACTTACCGTCTTTCGCGAAGATTAAATATTAAACATAAATAAAATTAATTTTAAAATTTTAAAAAGTAATTATTGACATTACAAATTTATTTGCTAAAATTTTTAACGTAATAAATTTAATTACAAATTTAAAATTTAATTTTACGGGAGAGATTTTAAGACATGAAGAAAGTTGTTTTAGCGTTAGTTTTAGTTTTAGCTTTAAGTTTGAGTGCGTTTGCGGAAGTTTTAAAGCAGCCGGTGATTAAGGCCGTGAATTTGACTACCGGAGCTGTCGCAGTGTATGATTATGAAGATATTAAACTTCATGCGTACGCGACC
>JAFSNU010000161.1 GCA_017447325.1 Synergistaceae bacterium
ATGGGGCTTGAGCTGTATAAAGCGTTTAAGAGCGCGAAAGATGTATTTGACGAGGCTGATGATGCTTTAAATTTTAAATTAAGCAAGTTAATATTTGAAGGGCCTGATGACGAGCTGACTTTGACGCAGAACGCGCAGCCGGCGATAATGACAGTTAGCATAGCTGTGTTAAATGCTTTAAAGGCTGAATTTAATATAAATTTTGATGATGTAAAGTTTATGGCCGGTCATAGCTTGGGCGAATATACGGCTTTAGCCGCTGATAAGGTTTTAAAGTTTGCAGATGCCGTAAGATTAGTTAATAAGCGCGGAAAGTTTATGCAGGAAGCTGTAAAGCCTGGAGTAGGAGCGATGGCGGCGGTAATGGGCTTGAGTGCTGAAGATATAAAGGCAGTATGCGCGGAAGCGTCGCAAAATAGCGATGTTCAGGCCGCGAATTTTAACTCGCCCGGGCAAGTTGTTATATCTGGACTTAAAGAATATGTAGATAAAGCTGTAGAGCTTGCGAAGTTAAAAGGCGCGAAGAAGGCCGTAATGCTGAATGTCAGTGCGCCGTTTCACAGTAAGTTAATGATAAGTGCGGCAGATAAGCTGAAAGAAGAGTTTGCAAAGCTTGAATGGCATGACGCGAATTGTGATATTATAGCAAATTATACTGCAAGGCCTGTTAGAAAAGCTGAAGATATTAGAAACGCGCTGTATAATCAGACGTTTAGTCCGGTCTTGTGGGAAGACAGTGTTATTTATATGAATGCTCAAGGTGTGAGTGAATTTGTAGAACTCGGCGCGGGCAATGTGTTAAGCGGATTAATAAAGCGGTGCGTTAAGGGCAAGCTGTCGGCGCGAGACGTGAAAAATTCGCCGTTAAGTTCGCAGGACACGCCCGAGAGTTTAGAGGCTTTAGCTAAGGCTTTAAGTGAGGCTTAAATTATGCTGGCTTTAATTACGGGAGCGGCGCGGGGAATAGGCCGTGCAATAGCTTTAGAGCTTGCTAAATCAGGATTTGATATAGCTGTAAATTATAATTCAAGCGAGGACGCGGCTGAAAGTTTAGTTAATGAGATTAAGGCTTTAGGCCAAGCTGTCGGCGCGAGACGTGAGATAGCGGCTGCGAAATTTAAGGCCGATGTGTCAAGTCAAGAGCAGGCTGTTAAATTATTTAAAGATGTTAAGGCTGAGATGGGCGCGGTAAGCGTATTAGTTAATAACGCGGGAATTACGCGGGATAATTTGCTGATGCGCATGAAGTTTGAAGAGTGGCAGGAAGTTATTAATGCTAATTTAAACTCCGTGTATTACTGCGTTAAAGAGGCTATAAGAGACATGGCGAAGGCTCGTTACGGCCGGATTATAAATATCGCGTCTGTAGTAGGATTAATAGGCAATGCAGGACAGGCGAATTATGCGGCGTCGAAGGCCGGCATAATAGGCTTTACTAAGTCTATAGCTCGTGAGTATGCTTCGCGCGGAATTACGGCAAATGCAATCGCGCCGGGCTTTATCGCGACTAAGATGACGGAAGTCTTGAAAGATGAAATTAAAGCGGGAATAGAGGCTCAAATTCCGGCGGGACATATTGGCAAGCCTGAGGATGTAGCAAACGCTGTAAGATTTTTCGCGAGCGAGCAAAGCGCGTATATAACCGGACAAGTTTTAGCAGTTGACGGCGGCATGACGATGTGTTAATAAAGTTAATAGAAATTTAAATTAATGGCTTGAATAATTTTAAATTAATTAGTATTATGTGTTTTTAATTTAAGATTTAAATTTAAGAATTTATAGAGGAGGTGAACTGGAATGAAGAAGGAAGAAGTAATGGCGAGGCTCAAGGAGATAATTATTGACCGTCTGAACGTTGAAGAGGATCAGATCGTGCCTGAGGCGACGTTTGTTGATGATTTAGGCGCGGACTCGCTTGACATAGTCGAGCTGATCATGGGAATAGAGGAAGAGTTTGAGATCGATATTCCGGACGAGGACGCTGAGAAGCTTACGTCGGTAGGCGAGGCTATGCGCTACACGCTCAGCAAGATTAATATTGACGAATAATTAAGTAATTTATGAACTGAAAGTTAAAGTGCCGCTCTGTTATAATTTATAATTATAATAAATAATTATAAATTAGGAGCGGTGCTATTATTATAATTATTTATTTAAATTGAATAATATTGAATAATAAAAGGGTTCAGGGAACGAGTTCCCTGGCGGGATTATTAAGGGCAGCGCCCTTAATGGGGTTATTAGCTAATAAATTAATTAAATTAATATAAATAAATAAGGTGTGATGTGTAAATATGAGACGAGTAGTAGTAACGGGTCTTGGCCCTGTAAGTCCGATAGCAATCGGCAAAGAGAATTATTTTAAAGCGTTAAGAGAGGGCAAAAACGGCATAGGGCCTATAACTAATTTTGAGCTTGGCGACTGTCCGGTGACATTCGGAGCTGAAATTAAAAATGAAGTGTTTGACCCGACTTTATACATGGACAAGAAAGAGGCGCGCAGGTCTGA
>JAFSNU010000162.1 GCA_017447325.1 Synergistaceae bacterium
CACAGCAAGTACGCTATGCGTTATCCTGAAGAGTTTAATAAATTTAAAGCTCAGGACGAAGTCACGGGCTATAACGGCATTACTGAGCGGGAGAAAAAAATTAGGGCAGAATATGACAACGCGGTTTTATATAATGATTATTTTATAGATCAGGTTATAAAACGATTTGAAGATAAAGACGCGATTTTAATTTATATTTCGGATCACGGCGAGGAAGTTTACGACACGCGCAGCTTTGCCGGTCATTCTGAAAATAACGCAACTCAAAGCATGTTTGAAGTCCCGTTTATAATTTGGACTTCGCAGAGCTTTAAAATTAAATATAAAGATTTATGCGAAAGAATTAATAGCAGCGTGAATAATAAATTTAACACGCAGGACATGATTCATGTGATATTAGATATTTTAGAGATCGAGACGTCCGAGTATGATCCGTCGAAGAGCGTGATTAATAAATTTTACGAAAAAGCTTTATAATAAATTTTATAAATTTTATAAAATTAAGATAAGCGGGGCGGGATTTTGCGAAAAATTTTTGTGAGCTTAATATTAATAATAATTTTTGCGTCTCAGGCTTTCGCGGCGGCCGCAGTGCCTCAAGTGCCGAGGGCGCAGCTTGACGAGAGCGAGAGATATTTTAACCGGGCTTATATGTATTTTATGGAACGCGACTACTGGAACGCTTTAGATTATTTAGAGGGCGCGTTGAGAGCTAACACGTATCTGGTCGATTATTATTTATTGCGGGGCTTAACTTTGCAGCGCATCGGCGACGTGAATGGAGCTCGCGAGGCTCTTTCAAATTATCTTGAGGTTCGGCCTTTGGACACTTCTGCGCCGAGATTTGCGGCGGACTTGGAGCGTCAAGAGCGTCTATTTAGATTTATCATGGGAACGAGACCCGTTAATTCACGCTGGAGCATGCGGGGCGCGAACTTTCAAAACGAATGGAAGACCGGCTACACAAGGCCGTTTAACATTCGCGGACTCGGCAAAGTAAACTCGTTAAATAAATCTTATTGCTTCGCTGATACGTTAGGCAGCAAGATTTATTTTATAACAGGAGACGAGCGGAATTTCACGGTTATAAATACTCCTGAACAGCCGGCCTGCGCAACGCCCATGGGCGACGGAAGCTATTATATTTTCTGCGTGAACGGAGATTTATATTCGTTTCATCACTTTAATAACTCGGCGAATAACGCGCGGACTGACTTAATGAGCTTGGCCGGAGAGATGCTCGGCGCAGCCCATGCTGACATAGAATTAAATTTAATTTCAAATTTAAATGCTGTTATAGCCGACGCAGAATGGCTTTCAGAAAGAGTTTTTGCAGTTGCAGACCCTGTTAATCGCAGCGTTATATTTTATGACTATAATAATTATGACGCAGAGCGTGCGCCTGAAATTATAGCCGAGTGGACTCCGCCGGAGCAAATGTGGGAGGGCGCGGTCTTGACTGAGCTTGAATTTTTATTTGAGCCGGTGGCTTTAAGCGCGTACGCCGACTGGTTAGCGATTGCAGACAGGGCGAACGGCAAAGTTTATATTTTAAATTCTGTCTCACGCGGCCGGAATTTCTTCAGCGTGAACATTCCCCGAGTGCGCGATGTTTTATGGTCGAGCCTTGGCGAATTATTTGCTTTAAACGAGCAGGGTGAGTTATTTAAATTAAGCATAGATTTCGGCGAGCGTGCTGTGACAAACGCGAACGCTCCGTCATGGTCGGGCGAAGAATTTGCTAATATCTGGGCATTATTTAAATCCGGCTCAGATCAAATTTACTGCGCTGACATCGGCTGCTCAAGAATTCACAAGGCGACGATGCTGCCGCCGATAGAACTCGGCCAAGGATTTTTAGGAATTTATCATCCGGTGATGGCAATAGAACCTGAGAACCGCGAGAGTTTTTTAATCGACGGGACGTTAGCTTCGCCGTATAAAAATTACATGCACAACACAGCGAAATTAATAGCGCAGTCGATCTGGAACGAGCGGACTATTAGATCGCTTGCGTACTGGCAGCCCGAGCCGGTGTTCGACGCTTTATTAATTCATAATAGAGTTGCGCCCGGTCAGGCCTTCCCGTTAAATTTAAGACCTGCGCAGGCCGAGGACGGTTCTGAAATACGCCTTGTGCTTCCGGCTTTCTGGCTCTTACACCGCAACACTTTGACTAATATAATACTCGACGCGTCGATTAATTTAAATATTGACGACTTATTATCTTTAATGACTTTCTGCATGTTGAACGGAATTGAGCTTGACGTTTGGGCGAGGGACATTCCGTCATTAGCACTTACCCGAGCGAGCGCGTTCACTGGCGGCCATGTGCTTTATTCTTTACGCAATGCGCCGGAGCTTGACGCGCCGCAGAGCAGAATTCAAATTCAAATGCCCTTGCCTGTAGAATTATCAAGCTCGGGCTACCCGGGTAGATCAATGCTCTCTGTCTATTTAGACGCCGGACAGATCGACACCCGCAACTGGATGCCGCTTTGGCCGGACATGTTCGGGCGTTAAATTAAAATTAAAATAAAAACTTGCAGGGCTTTATTAACAGCTCTGCAAATTTTTTATTTTCAATTTCAATCAAGCACACAAATTATTATAATCTTCAAAAAATTTCGGATAAGATTTATTAACTGCCTCAAAGTCACTTATTATAACTTTATTATCGCACTTCACAGCCGCAATCGCCGCCGACATGACTATTCTGTGATCATTAAAGCCGTTCACAACTCCGCCCCGCAAATTTCTAAAATTACTGCCCTTAACTATTAATTTATCCTCAAGCTCTTGGGCTTGGCCGCCTAAACTATTAATCATCTCGCAGGTTGATTTAATTCTGTCGCTCTCTTTAAGTCTCAGCCTCGCCGCGTTATAGAACACGCTCTCGCCCTCAGCATACGCGGCAACGACGGCCAAAATCGGCAGCAAGTCCGGCGTCGCGTCAATGTCTATATTACTTGCGAGCAATTTATCATAAACAGCTTTAACATTACCGTCTTTAATCACTATCTCGGCGCCGAATTGCTTTAATAAATCCAAAATCCTTTTGTCACCCTGCTCTGACTTTAAATCAAGGCCTGTTATACTTACATCACAGTCCAACGCTCCGGCAGCTAAATAAAACGCCGCGCTCGACCAGTCCCCGCCTACGCGTATTATTCCAGGCGATTTAAAATCACAGCCCAGTGCTCCGGCTGCTAAATAAAACGCCGCGCTTAACTCGCTTGGAAACCCGCTATGCGGTAAGTCCCCGCCTACTCGAATTACTTCCGGCGATTTAAATTTTAAATTCCCACAAACATAACAGTCTTGCGGCGTTGAGCACTCAGAATTTGCTATATTAATATTAAAGTCTTGCAAAACTTTTAAAGTTATGTTCACGTAGTCGGCTGACTTTAAGCTTGATGTTAAAGTGATTTTAGCTTCATCCTTTAATAACGGCATCGCGAGCAAAAG
>JAFSNU010000017.1 GCA_017447325.1 Synergistaceae bacterium
GAAAAATTTTTAGAGCTTGCTGAAAATTTTTGTTGAAAGATTTTTAGAGCTTGCTAAAAATTTTTGTTAAAAATTTTTTGAACTTGTTAAAAATTTTAGCTGAAAAATTTTTAGAGCTTGCTGAAAATTTTTGCTGAAAGATTTTTAGAGCTTGCTAAAAATTTTTGTTAAAAATTTTTTGATGGGCCTAAAAATTTTTTTGCGAAAAATTTTTGTGAGTTTATTTTTGTAAACGCGGGTGCAATTAATTATAAATAAAGAATTTAGATTAATGATTTGTAGTTGAAAATGTAGTTGAAAAACTTAGAGTTTAGTCCTGAAAATTTTTGCTTGAGCAAATTTTAAATTTAAAAATTATTATAGCGCAAGTTTATATAAAAATTTTAAAATTAAAAAATTTGTTATGATATGATAAATTTTGAAATTTTAAAATTTTAAGGCCGAAAGGAATTTTTAAATGATTAGATTTGAGAGCGACTATCAAGAGGGCTGTCATGAAAATATTTTAAATCGTCTGCGCGAGACTAATCTCGAGCAAACGTCCGGCTACGGGGCTGACGTTTATTGCGAGAGCGCGAAGAGTTTAATTAAAAAATCTTTGGGGCTTGAGCAGGCCGAAATTTATTTTTTGGTCGGCGGCACGCAAACTAACACGACTGTAATTAAATCTTTATTAAGTCCCTGCGAGGGCGTCGTCTGCGTCGCAAGCGGACATATTAACGTTCACGAGTCGGGCGCGATCGAGAGCACAGGCCATAAAGTTTTAGCGATAAGCTCAAATCATGACGGCTTGTTATATCCCAGCGAGCTTGAAAGTTATTTAGAAAATTTTTACGCTGATTCAACGCATGAGCATATGGTGCAGCCGGGCATGGTGTATTTGTCTTTCCCGTCGGAGAACGGTACTCTTTATTCTAAAAATAATCTTGAGCAAATTAAAAAAATTTGCGAGAAATATAAAATTTATTTGTTTATCGACGGAGCGAGGCTCGGCTATGGCTTGATGTCGCAAGCGGCAGATTTGAATTTAAAAGAATTTGCAAGTTTATGCGATATTTTTTATATCGGCGGGACTAAATGCGGAGCTTTGTTCGGCGAGGCCGTAGTTATCCCTGATATTAATAAATTAAAAATTAAAAATTTTAAGACTTTAATCAAGCAGCAGGGCGGGCTGTTAGCTAAAGGGCGTTTATTAGGCTTGCAGTTTGAAGAATTGTTTAAAGATAATTTATATTTTGATTTAGCGCGTCATGCTGATAATCAAGCCATGAGAATTAAAAGCGCGTTCGAGGCTCAGGGCGTGAAATTATTTTATGACTCGTTCACTAATCAGCAGTTCCCTGTTTTAAATAAATCGCAGTTTGAGATATTAAATAAAGATTTTAAATTTGAGTTATGGCAAGTTATAGATGAAGATTTAAGCGCATATAGATTTTGCACGAGCTGGGCGACTAAGAGCGAGGCTGTTGACGCTTTGATTAACGCGATTAAAAATATTTAGAGAGAATTTAATAAAATGCTTGATAATTTAGAGAATATTAAAAAAATACATGTCATGGGAATGGGCGGAGCTGGCATGAGTTCGCTCGCTAAAATTTTAAGCGGCCTGGGCTATGAAGTCACCGGCTGCGATCTTGAACACGGGCATTATCTGGACGAGCTTGAAGAGCTTAATATAAAATTTTTAAACGGCCATTCGCCGGAGCATATAGCTTTATGCAAGCCTGATTTGTTAATTTATACGAGTGCAGTTCGCGAGGATAATTTGGAGCTTAAAGCTGCGCGTGATAATGGCGTAAAAGTTGTGAAGCGCGGCGAGGCTTTAAGCTGGCTGTTTAATAAAGCTAAGGGCGTTGGAGTGGCCGGAGCTCACGGCAAGACGACTACAAGTTCAATGATAAGTTTAATTTTGTCGCGGGCCGGACTGTCGCCTACTTTATATGTAGGAGCGGAGATGCGGGACATGGGAACTAACGCGGTGCTTGGCCAAGGCGATTTATTTTTGTCCGAGCTTGACGAGAGCGACGGCTCGTTCGAATTGTTTAAGCCGTTTGTCAGCGTGATTACTAATATTGACTGGGATCACGCGGATCATTTTAAAACGCGCGAAGATTATATAAACGCGTTCACAAGATTTATTGATAATCGAAAGTCTAACGGAGCTTTAGTAATTTGTAATGATGATGACGGCTCTAAAATTGCGTTAAATAAAATTGATAAAGCCGTCGGGCCGGTATTTAAATATGGATTAAATAATTTTAATCTTGACTGGAGCGCTGCGAATATTAATCATAAATTAAACGGCGGAAGTTCCTGCGAAATTTATAAATGCGACGTTAAGGCGGGAAATTTAAATTTAAAAGTCTCGGGCGAGCATAATATATTAAACGCTCTTGCGGCTATAGCTGCCGTAAATTTTTTGGGCGTTGAGCTTGACGAAGCTATAAAAATTTTGGCGGACTTTCACGGAGCGGAAAGGCGTTTGCAGATTAAGGGCGTTAAAGATGACGTGTTAGTGATAGATGATTACGCGCATCATCATACTGAGATTAAAGCGACTTTAAACGCTGTGAAAAATATTTATCCGGACAAGAAAATTATATTAGCGTTCCAGCCGCATAGATATACAAGAACGGCAATATTTTTAGAGCAGTTAGCTAAAAGCCTGAGCATGGCCGATAAAATATTTTTATTGCCGGTCTTCGAGGCCAGCGAGGATTATATTAAACACGGAACGTCGGACTCATTAGCTGAAGAAATTAATAAAATTAAGGACTGCGTGCTGTGTAATAATTTTGACGAGGCTTTAAAGCTTATTAAGCTTGAAGTTAAAGCCGGAGATATTTTGCTTACTATGGGCGCGGGAACGATTTATATATTAGGCGAAAAATTTTTGGAGAGCTGAATTATTAAGCTTAAAAAATTTTTTGCGGGTTAAAAATGAAATTTTGTATATTTATATTATAATTAATGAGCTTGAATTATATTAGAGAGGAAGTTAATTATTTTTGTCCGGCTTGGGTTTGGATTTGGATTGTGAGTTAGATTTAAATTTAAAATTTGAACGTGATAAGGACTTGAGCAGTTTAACGACGCTCGGGGTCGGCGGACGCGCGGAGTATTATATCGAGCCGGATAATATAGAAATTTTTAAAAAATTATTTAAATTAAATTTAAATAAATATATTTTAGGCGGCGGCAGCAATGTAGTCTTTCCGGATGAAAATTTTTCAGGTCTTGTTATCTCAACTAAAAAATTTAATAAAATAGAATTTGATAATGAATTTGTCAGCGTGCAGGCCGGATGTAGTCTTGCAAAACTTGTGGCTGAAGCAAATAAAAATAATTTGAGCGGCCTTGAGTTTGCAGTTGGAATTCCCGGAACTATTGGAGGCGCAATATTTGGCAACGCCGGAGCGGGCGGCCATGGCGTGGCGGAGCGTGTGACTGAATTAATTATATTAGATGAGCAGGGCGATTTAAGAATTTTAAGTTTAAAAGATTTTAGTTATAGCTATAGAAATTTTGAGATTAATAATATAGATAAAAATAAAATTTTAATTTTGCGGTGCGAATTAAAATTAAGAAAAGATAAGCAAGAGTTAATAGAGGCTGAGACTAAAAAATATTTGAGCAAAAGAATTAATCAGCCGATTGGACGGAGCGCGGGCTGTACGTTTAAAAATCCTAAAGATTGTAATTTAAGTGCGGGAAAATTATTAGATGACTGCAACTGCAAAGGGCTTGAATGCGGCGATGCTGTAGTGTCGGAAAAACACGCGAATTTTATTTTGAATAAAGGCCGGGCGAGCTGCGAGGATATTAAAAATTTAGTTGAGGAGTGCAAGCGGCGGGTTTTTAATGAGACGGGAGTCATGCTTGAGCCTGAAATAAAATTTATTTAATTTTATAGTTTATAATAAAATAATTTAAAATATATTATTATTAAATTTTAATTTAAAAAGGCGGGAGTTTTATAAAACTTGGGCGGGTGATTTTAATATCGTTTATACTGGGCGGCGCGTGGAGGATTTGCGAATATAAAGCGTGGCTGTCGTTAAGCGATTATAAAGTTGACGCTCAGGGGCCGGCGCAGGAGAAGCGTTTATGGGACGTCTTTCCGGCGAGAAGTTTTTATTTTTGGCCTTGGCTTTATTTTAAAGATGCTAATAATATAAAAAGTTTTCTTGAGCGTGATATGCCTGTGAGCGTGCAGATGCAAAGCTTAGGCTGGGGAAAGTATAGAACTGTGATGCGGTGGCTCACGCCTTGGATAAAAGTTGCATGGAAGGGCCGCGTGTGGTGCATCTCGAAAGAGGGCAGGATGTGGGACATTTCGGAGATGCCGATATACGCGTCGCAGGTTAAAGGTCCTGTTTGGGTTTTAGATAATTATAATAAAAATAATAATAAAGCTGAAGCTGAAGTTGATGATAATTTTGAAGTGCCGACTGGAGTTTTTAAGTCGCCGATTGAGACTTATAAAATAGATAAATTTTTGAATGAGTACCAGGCTTATGACTGGTTTAGTTTAGTTGATAGAGTTATTATGAGCAGGCGTGCGGGAATGGATTTGTTTAAAATACGCCTTGCGCTTAATAATCAAGTTTTTGAAATATTAATTCAGGGCGATAAATACGCCGGGCAGGATTTAGGCGCGGCCGTGAATGATATATTAAAGAAATTAGCTCTTGAGGGCGGCAATCATGTTATCGATGCGACTTACGAGGGCAAAATATTATTAAGAGCTTTAAATAAAACGGAAGGAGAGTGATATAAAATGCCCAGAGAATGGGATACGATAGCTGGATTATGCGTCGGGACTACTAAAGTTAGCGTTATAGTAGCCGAAGTTGATCCGCGCTATCAGTCTCAGGATTCTATACACGTTATAGGTATAGGCAACGCTCCTTCCAGAGGTCTGTCGAAAGGAGTTATAACTAACTTAACGGAAGCGACCGACTCAGTCCGCAAAGCGTTTAACGAGGCCTTAAATATCACGAATAAGCGCATTGACTCGGCCATAGTTGCCTTTAATGCTTTAGACGTGCGGAGCATTACGACGAGCGGAATGGTCGCTCTTGAGAACAGGGGCGGCGAGAGCACGCCGAGACGCGTTGAAGTTGCAGATATAAGACGAGCTATTACGGCGGCGAAAAGCCGTTTAGACCAGCCAGGCAGCATGCTTGCAGTTCATACTATCCCGGTAAATTATGCTTTGGACGGACGAATGGTTGACGAGCCGTTGAACATGACAGGCACGAGGCTTGATATTATGCTTCAGACTGTGTCTGTTCCCCAAACTTACGTGCAGAATTTTATTACTTGCGTGCAAAACGCGGGAATAAAAGTTGACGGTCTTGTGTTGAAGCCTCTTGCGTCGGCTTTAGGCTCGGTTGAAGAGGACGAGATGCGTGCGGGCTGCATATCTGTGTCTATAGGCGGCGGTTCGACCGGCATGGTGTTATATAAGAGCGGCAAGCCGTTTAAAATTATGAGCGTGCCTATCGGCGGCAATCATATTACCAGCGATTTAGCTTCTGTTTTAAGAATTTCGATGCGCGACGCGGAATATTTAAAGCGCAGAGTTTTTACAGAGCCTGAGGAAAATTTAAGGCAGGACGGAATAGATATAGATTTGGCTTTAAAAGTCATAGGCTCGAGGATAGAAGAATTATTTATGGATTATGTGAGCGTCTCGCTGTCGGAATGCCGGCCGGATTTGTTCCCGAGCGGAATAGTTTTGTCCGGCGGAGTTTCGGAGATGCCCGGCGTTGCCGACTGGCTGAGCGATATAATGCAGATGCAGGTTAGAATAGGCGTGCCTGTTTATAAAATGCCGCCCGGCTATGATGATCCGTCTTATGTCGGAGCTGCGGGGCTTCTGCGTTTTATGAGCTATAGAAAGCGCAATCCGTTTATGTTTATCGAGCCGTCTTTTATTGAAAATATGAATCATCGCGGTGATGATAGTAATAATGATTACGGCAGTAATGATGATTATAATAATAATGAGGATTACGGCGATGAGATTGACACAGAGGGCATGACGGGCAAAGTCAGCAACGCGCTCTCTAGTATTCTCAGCAATTTTAAGGGATTATTTTTAGATTAATGCGGCGTTAAGTTAAGTCAGGGAGGATTTGATTTTAATCATGGATCAAAATTTATTTCAAGTAAGCGAAAGCAACGTTCAGGGACGTGAAAATATAATCGTCTTTGGAGTCGGCGGAGGCGGCGGCAACGCTCTTAATCATATTATAGAATCCGGAGTAGAAGGCGTTGACTTTGTTGCTGCTAACACTGATAAAAAAGCTTTAGATTTAAATAAAGCGCCTAATAAAATTATTTTGGGCGAGAAATTGACGCGCGGTTTGGGAGCCGGAGCTAATCCTACCGTTGGACAGGACGCGGCAAAAGAGTCTATGGATAGAATTAAAGATTATATTACCGGAGCTGATATGATCTTTGTAACGGCGGGAATGGGCGGCGGCACCGGAACAGGAGCTGCGCCGGTCATAGCCGAGGCTGCCAAAGAGATGGGAATTTTGGTCGTCGGAGTTGTGACGCTGCCGTTTAGCTTTGAGATGCAAAAGAGATTAAAGACTGCGCAGAGCGGAATTGAAAATTTGCGCAAGAACGTTGACGCGCTGTTAGTTGTGGAAAATGACAGATTATTGCAGATTGCGGACGATAAATTAAAAATAGTTGACGCATATAAAATGGTAGATGAAGTTTTGCGTCAGGCTGTTCAAGGCGTGACGGACTTAATCACGAAGCCCGGATTTATTAATCTTGACTTCGCTGATATTAAAGCAATTATGACAAATGCCGGATCTGCAATAATGGGAATAGGCGTCGGCAACGGAGATAACAGAGCAGAGGACGCGGCGAGAAGCGCGATTAAGTCGCCGTTAATGTCCGTGCCTATGGAGGGCGCTAAGGGCATTTTGTTGAACGTGACAACCGGCGAGGAGTTCACGCTTCACGAGATGAATAAAACGGCTGAAGTTATCAGGGCGACGGCTGACCCGGACGCTAATGTAATTTGGGGACATGTAATCGACCCGGATATCGGCGACAGCATACGCGTGACTTTAATCGCGACTGGCTTCCCCGAGGGCAAGGTCAAGCCTGTTGTGAATAACAGGCAGCAAGCTCCTGTTTCTAACTCGAATAATAATATTAATAATAATAGGCAGCGTATGGACAATCTTCAGTATGAGGACGAGCCGCAGCCGGCAGCAACGCGTCAAATTCCGAGAGGCGTGAGAGTTCCGCAGCCGTTACAGCAAACGGGCAGGCAGAACGATCAGCAGCAGATTACTACGCCGCCGAGACGTACGATTTATAATCCTGCTAATCGCACGCAGACTATCAACGAGGGTTTTGAAGAGAGCCGCTTGCAGACTCCGAACGACGAGCGGGACGCTTCGCATGGTTTGCCCAGAATGAATTACGATCAGCCGGCGATTTATAGACGCACTTTTAAAAGTTAAAAATTAAAAGTTAAGAATTAATTAATTTAAATTTTTAAATTTAAAATTAGAAATGCGCACAGGACGCCGCGGATTAAAAAGCCATAGCTATAAGAAACGCAAGTCGATGTTCTCGTTCGGGGACGTTATATTGCCTGTTGTAGGAATTATGGCTGTGATAATGCTTTTGTTCGCGGCGAAAGTATTTTTCTTTGACAGTCTCCCGTCTTCCGGCGGAAATTTATACGTGCCGAAAGTTCAGCCTGAAGAAGATATAATTCAAGCTGCGAACGCGCAAGAGCAAGAGCAAAAGCAAGAGAGCGAGGCTGAGGCTGGAGCAGTAGCTGAAGCTGAAGTTGGAAGAGAGAGCGCGGAAAATTCAGAGCCGGAGAATTTTATATTTGAAAATAGTAATAATACTGCAAATATTGAGGTCACGGCTGAACCAATAAATAATAATAATAATAATCAAGCTGCAAGTCAGGCTGATAGTAAAGCCGCGGCGGTGAATAATATTTTGCGGCCGCAGAATGATAATAAGCAAAATAATTCGCAAGCTAATAATAAAGCTGTGAATAATAGTGCGCAGTATAAAAATAATAATGCTCAAGTTCTGTGGCGCGTTCAGGTCGGAGCTTATGGGTCTAAAAAGGCTGCTGAAGAGATAATAGCGAAGCTTGCGAAGGCTGGCTATAGAGCTACGCACTTTGCAGTTTCTAAGTATCACAAAGTTTGGGTTCAGGCCGGCGACACTAAGCAAGAGGCTGAACGCGCGGCGGAGAGATTAAAGAAGCTGGGCTATAAGGGGAGTTATGTAATCGCGCCGCCTCCGGTTAAATCTCAAAAATAAATAAAACTATTGTTTATTCTTAATTTATGTTATAAAATTTAGAAATTAATTTTGGAAATATTAAAAATTTTTGGAAAGGGGTGTGTGATGATGGACGATTGTATTTTCTGCAAGATAGCGAACGGCGAGATACCGTCTGACTTCGTCTATCAGGACGATGAAGTCGCAGTGTTTAAAGATGTGAATCCGCAAGCGCCGGTACATTTGCTTGTAATTCCCAAGAAACACGTGAAGTCTGCGGCTGAAGTGAGCGACCCCGCTGTGTTCAGTGCGTTAGTCGGACGCGCAGTTGAAGTTGCCCGCAAGTTAGGGCTTGATAAAGACGGCTATCGAATGGTTATAAATACTGGAGAGCAGGGCGGGCAGACTGTTCCGCATTTACATTTGCATTTACTGGCCGGGCGCAATCTTGGCTGGCCTCCGGGATAGTCGAAGAGCGAAGGGAGGGATTCGAGATGACGACTGTCACCCGTAAGGAAGGAGAATCTCCTGAGGAGACCCTTCGCCGCTTTAAGCGTGAAGTTGCAAGAGTGGGGACACTTCGTGAAGCTCGCAAACGTGAACATTACGAGAAACCCAGCGACGCAAAGAAGCTTAAACGCGCTGAAGCCGCACGCAAGCGCAAAAGCATGAGGCGCAGGAGTTCTATAGCTTAGAGATTTCATGATTTAATTTCAAGTGCTGACCGGCGCAGGCCGCAATGGCACGGGGGGCGCTTTGCCCCCTTTTTTATTTTATAAATTTTATTTCAGGTGAATATTAAATGAAACGTGATTTAACGGATTGGCTTAACGGGCTTGGAATGCCGGACGAGGAAGACGCGCCGGAGTCCTTGCCGCTTGTTAAACTTGAAAAACTTGAAAAACTTGAAAATTTTGAAGATGTAAAAGCTGCGCCGGATGTATTTAATAATTTGGAAGACGAGGCCGGGCTTGAGCAAGAATTTTTGCAAGAGAGCGCAGAAGAGTTAGAGCAGCAGGATTTAGAGAATTTAAATTTAGAGCATGACGAGCTTGAATTTGAAAATTTGCAAGAGAGCGCAGAAGAGTTAGAGCCGCAGGATTTAGAGAATTTAAATTTAGAGCATGACGGGCTTGAATTTGAAAATTCGCAGGAGTTAAATAATGAGCCCGAGCAGGAGAATTTAAATAATTTAAAGCCGGAAAATTTAGAAGAGC
>JAFSNU010000163.1 GCA_017447325.1 Synergistaceae bacterium
ACACAGGAATTATATTTACGTCGCCGATTTCAAAATCGCTCAGCCATGGTGAATTATTATTTATAATTTTGCTTCGAATTAATTTCGCTTGATGACGGCCTATCACATTAAAAGTCAACGACGCCGAGTTCTCGTCTAATTCTTCCGGCTCGGCTATACGGCCAAACGGCAGCAAGCCGGTTTTAATTAAAGCCTGAAAGCCGTTGCATATCCCGCAGATTAATCCGCCGCGATTATCTAATAAATCCTGCACAGCCTCGCGTATTATATTATTACGCAAAAATATCGCTATAAACTTTCCTGAACCGTCAGGCTCGTCGCCGTTCGAAAATCCGCCGGGCAGGAATAAAGCCTGCGAGTTATTTAATCTCAACGCAAACTCTTTCACGGACTCCCGCATTAAGTCAGGCGTTAAAGTCTTAACTACAAATATTTCCGCCTCGCCGCCGGCGTTATCAACAGCCCGTGCTGATTCATACTCGCAGTTCGTACCGGGAAAGACAGGAATTAAAAATCCCGGCCTTGCAGCTTTTACAACAGGCCTCGCCGCTTTTACTTTCAAGCTCGAGTTTAATTTTAAATCTAAATTATTATTAGCTTGAGCTTTAACTTTCACCGGAAATATTTCTTCAAGCACATTATCATAAATCTCTTCAAGCTCCGAAATTTTTATTATATCAGCGTCATGCCTAATTTCAAAATCTTTTAAAGTCCTTCCAAGCTCAACGCAATTTATACTTTCAGGCAAATCAAGCTCTAAATTATTTTCAAGCTCAACTATAAAATTTCCGCGCGTGTGATCAGCAAATAAATTTAAATTATTTAAATTAAAATTAAATCCTAATTTATTGCCCAGACACATTTTAAATATCATCGCTGCTATGCCCCCGAACGTCGGCACTGCAGCAGCTAAAATTTTATGCTCTAAATTTAATTTATCTATAAATTTTAATAACTCAAGCATAGAATTTTTAACCGGCAGATTATCAGCGTCATAGACCGGGCTCAACAAAACTACGCGCGAATTTGCACGCTTAAACTCCGGCGAAATTATTTTATTAATATCGCTTAAAGACACCGCAAACGATATTAAAGTCGGCGGAACGTCAAGCACTTTATTATCCTCAAGATTAAAGCTTCCGCTCATCGAGTCCTTGCCGCCTATCGCAGCTACGCCTAAATCAAGCTGCGCGTCCAACGCCCCTAATAAAGCCGCCGCAACTCGTCCCCAACGCTCCGGCTTGTCGTCAACCCGTCCAAAATATTCCTGAAAGCTCAGCCAGCATTTACTTAAATCCGCGCCCGAAGCCGCAAGCTTACATATAGATTCTATCACTGCTAAATACGCGCCGTTATACTGTGATATAGACGAGATAAACGGATCAAATCCCCATGACATCACAGAACAAGTCCCGGTGTCAGAATTTAACACAGGAATTTTTGCGGCCATCGCCTGAGCCGGAGTGCGCTGCCTTACTCCGCCGAAGGGAATTAATACAGAATTAGCTCCGACGCTCGAGTCAAATCTCTCGGCAAGCCCGCGCTTAGAGCATACATTCAAATCTTGCAAAACTTTTATTAAATTATCTTTAAATTTTCCAACTGCTTCTGCTTTATATTCAGCCTTATTATTGTTAATCTTAACGTTCGCGTGACGATCCGCGCCGTTTGACGCTATAAATTCACGAGACAAATTCAAAATCTCTTTGCCGCGCCATGTCATGATTACTCTATTATTATCCGTGACTTCGGCAACTAAAACCGCGCTCAAGTCCTCGCTCTCGGCTAACTTTAAAGCCTGCTCTAAATCTTCTTTCGCTATAACTACCGCCATTCGCTCCTGCGACTCGCTGATCGCAATTTCAGTCCCGTCAAGGCCTGAATATTTTAACGGTACTGCGTCCAAATTTATTTTCAGCCCGTCCGCAAGCTCGCCTATCGCGACAGAAACTCCGCCCGCTCCGAAGTCATTGCAGCGTTTTATTAATTTAGCAAAATTATAATTTCTAAATAATCTTTGCAGCTTGCGCTCCTCCGGCGCGTTGCCCTTCTGCACTTCAGCTCCGCAGGTCTCAAGCGAATTTAAATTATGCGCGCGTGAAGAG
>JAFSNU010000001.1 GCA_017447325.1 Synergistaceae bacterium
AGCCAATACAAACTGCTTCGAATGATAACGAGACAGATATAAAAGATTGGGCAGGTAATTAGAGGCGAATTTTACTTTGCAAGTTAAAAATAAAGTCCCAAGAGTCACCAGCTCTTGGGACTTATAAACGTTTGAAATAAGAAAGTTCAATATAGTAATTTAGTCATTATAGCATAAGTTTTTATCATCCCGCGAGTTTATCTAATCCAAGGATAGCATCAAGCTCCTCCTTAGTTATACGCCCTAAGAAATATCTTCTTTCTTCTTCCAACGTGTCAAATGTCGGCTGATTATAATCCTCTTCATCAGACACCCAAAATTGAGCTAAATACTCGTCATTTATATAATCTTCTTCATTATACATAAAAATTATACCTCTTTAAAAAATTCTATAATACTATCCTTAGTTATGATATTTCTCATATACGGCGCATATACTTTAAGCCAAGGAGTTTGTTTATGCGTTATATCAACCAACATAGACGCTGTATATTTTGCACAATCATTGATTATTCTATTGATTATATCTTTATCCTCTTGGGAAATAATCTCAAATAAATTTTCATCGCTATTCATATATGGGATATTAGTACCCCCATATATTTTATATTTATAATAAACAGCAGGAACTACCGGGCCAAAATCCCAAGCTTCTATTTCATCAGGGAAACAAGCATGTTCCTTTTCTACAAGAAATGCGGCCTGAATAAAATATAAAAGTTTTTGCAGTTTTAAATTACTAATAGGAAAATTACTTTTATTACAATATTTTATAATATATTTCGCTATAAGCAACACATCATACATAATTAAAAAACATCCTCCTTTAATAATTCGAATTATTAAATTTTATTTCTTTCAGTTATTCGGAATTTCCGAACAGCTCAACAAACCGCAAACAAGTTAAATTTTTGTGTAAAGTAAAACGCGATTTTTTAGCAACAAAATATTTTGTTGTTAAGTAACTTTACACAAAAATTTTATGACTTTGCCAGCTCGTCTAAATAATCTGCCCAAGCCTGAGCCATTTTAACGCGCTCTTCCCAATAATCACCGCGATTATATATTCCCCTAACTCCAGGCTGAACATGAGCTAACGCCGACTCTATCGCGTCCGGCCTATAACCTAAGGAATTTAAAAGTGTTGAGCCTAATGTTCTGAACCCGTGAGCTGTCATTTCATCTCCAGAAAATCCCATATAACGCAGAGCTGCGCATATAGCATTCTCGCTCATAGGTTTATTTTTATTTGATACAGGAAAAACCCATTTACCTTGGCCGGTAAATTTATACAATTCTTTTAAATAATTTATACACTGCCTGCACAACGGCACGGCGTGGGGCTTGCGCTTTTTCATCTTTTGAGCGGGAATATTCCACGCCGATTTTTCAAAATCAATCTCCGACCATTCAGCATGGCGCACCTCGCCCGGCCTTGCAAAAGTATAAATGCTAAACCACAGCGCGGTCTTGACTATTAGCGTTCCTTTATATACCTGCATTGCGAGCAATAATCTTTTAACATCTTCCGGCTTTGTAAGAGCGGGAAAATGTTTTACTTTCGGAACGCTCAGGACTTCTACTAACGGAGCTGAAACATCAGAAACGCACAGCTCTAATGCCATAGCATAGCGCGCGATTTGTCCGAATATCTGACGCGTTCTTTTAGCTGTCTCGCTGCGCCCGCTGTCATCAATAGGCTTTAGCACGGAAAGAACGTCAGATGTTTTTATATCTTTCATGACTAAATTTTGTAAGGCCGGATAAAGATACCGCTCAATTCTAAAACGCACGGTCTCTGCATGAGTTACAGCCCATTTAGCTTCTTGCTTTTTTAACCATTCTTCCGCCACTTCTTTAAATGTTTTTTCATGCGGCGGATTAATAATATCAACCGGTGAATTTCCGCGAGCTAATTCTTGACGCAGCTCTTCAGCTTTCTTGCGAGCCTCAACGAGAGATATTGCCGGATACTCGCCTAATGTTAATTTTTTACGCTCTCCATTAACGCGATATAAAAAACGCCAGAACTTTGACCCAGTAGGCATGATTTCAATAATAAGCCCTTGGCCGTCAGTTAATATATATCTTCTCTCTTTTGCTTTAGCTTTTTTAATTTTAACGTCAGTTAAAACCGCTTGTTTCATGCTTTTACCCCTCCAATATACACACAGAAAAAATATAAAAATAATTGTGTGCCTTTTTGTGTGTCTTTTTAGTTTTATTATATCGCATATATTTTGGATTAAATTGGAGAGTAAAAATAATAAAAGCCCGCTTGTTAGCGAGCTTCTTGATTGATTTAGATAAAAATTTTATTGAATTATTTTCCGATATGGCGGAGGACAGAGGATTCGAACCCCTGGAGGCTTGCACCTCAATTGATTTCAAGTCAACCGCCATCGACCGCTCGGCCAGTCCTCCGCTTGAAATTTTAAAACTCAAATATTATATCATATTTTTATTTAATTTCAAATTTTACTTGCTTAGTCTTAAATATAAAAATTTTTTTGCGCAGCTCACCTATCTTTTATATCTTTTAATTTTTAATTTTAATTAATATAAGCTCAAGCAGCCTTAGGCATCAAGCAAGGTTAAAACATTTAATTAAGCCTAAGCATCACGCCTTATGCAAAGCTAAAATATTTTAAGGCTCTCGATGCTGACAATATTAATCAAGTTCAAGGCTTATGCGTCAAGGCCTAAGCTTGATAATTTCATGCGTTAAGGCCTGCGCCACTTGAACGGCGGTTCCGTATAGCCGTAAATCGCGTTGGCCGCGCCGGTGCGATTTGCCCAGTTTCGGTTGCCGTAATCAAAGTGCCACCACTCGCTTGGATAATTGCTGAAGCCCTCGTCCTCTAACAATCTCACTAATAGCCGCCTATTATCGCTAGCTTTTAAATTTAAATTATTCTGCTCGTAATAGCTTGTATTAGAGTGCTGCTCGGTCTCGTCGAAGCCGCCGCCCATATCCAAATATAAGCCGTTATTATCCGCAATAGTTATATCGACAGCTCCGCCGGTCAAATGTCCTGACACTGTCTCAGGCTCTTTCGACGGAACTGCGACAAACACGCTCGCCTTGGCACGCGCGTCTTCGTATGATATATTCGGCTCGGCTGCTTTAATTCTATTCAATAAAATATTAAATAAATTGCTTTGCAGCTTGAACGAACGCCAGCCGTCCCAGATTACAAAATGCCAGCCATCCGGCAAATTTCTTGCGGCCTTAACAAGCCTCTTAAACGCGCTCTCGCGAAGCCACGCTTCAGGCACGCTGCCTTCAAGCCCTTCGTTAAAGTACCAGCTTCTAACTAAAATTTTCCCCGGGAACAAACTCGCCGGAACTAAAGGCTCGCCGCATTCGATTAATTTTATATTCTGCATATAAACACGCCTCTTAAATTTTAAAATTCTCTATATTTTATTCTCGCTTTAAATTCTTTATATATCATCTTCAGCGTCGGCCACGAGATAAATTTTTTAAACGGCTTAGTCAGCTTATATATAACAAAGTTCGGAATATTGCAGACAACATTCATCAAACACTGCCTTATACGAGTATGATAGTGTCTGTTATTGCGCTCCGCTTCGACGATAGCAGAAAGTTTGTCCATAAGAGCGTTGAGCTTTTGCTCTTCCGACAAATTTGCATACCCCCCCCCCCCCGTTACAGCTCGACAGCCATTCGCTTTTAAACAAAGTTATCCAGTAGAGACGGTCGGCCTTGTTCAAC
>JAFSNU010000164.1 GCA_017447325.1 Synergistaceae bacterium
AAAAAGAAGACTCGGCACGCGAGGCTTTGAGAAAATTAGCATTAAGACCAAGAACAAGGCGCGGCGAAATGAAAACACTTGCACTGCTATTTCTACAAGAAATAAAGGCGTTAGTTAAGGCTGGATATGGCTTTAAATCTATTGCGCGAGTGCTGCGCGAAAACGGATACTCATTAGGCGAATATGGCGCGGGATTAAAAGAAGCATTTAAAAAATATTATCAGGAGGCAGAGTGATGGAACTCGTAATCGAAATAATTAAATCCTAAAAGCTCGTTGAAGAATTGAAGTTAAAAACGATAGGGGAGACGCAATGATAACAGAACTCTCAGCAACGATGATTAGCAGCTACAAACGCTGCTATAGACGCTTTTATTTAGAGTATATCGAAGACTTAAAGCCTGTTGCAGGCTCGGAAGCTTTAACCGTAGGCTCAAGCTATCATGAAAATCTTGAAAATATTTTAAAAGGTCAAGAATTTAATCATGACGGACTTGCAGGGAAAATGGCTGAGGCTTTTCAAAAATACGTCGATTATAAGAGCTGGCAGGCCGCGCCTGAACAGGATTTTAAAATCAGGCTCTCGCGAGGCGTATATCTTAAAGGCCGATTAGACGCAGTTACACAGGACGGCTTCCCTGTAGAGCATAAAACAACAGGCAGTATGGGAATTGAAAAATATATCGACCATTTAGCCTATGACGACCAAATAAGCTTATATATGCTCGTTACAGGCAAGGAACGCGCGATTTATACAGTAATTCAAAAGCCGACTATCAGGCTCAAGAAAGACGAGACTGAAGAAGAATATTTAGAGCGCGTGTCGCAATGGTACAACGAAGAGCCGGAGCGAAAAATATTAACTCTAAACGTCGTAAGAACTAAAAACGA
This sequence comes from Synergistaceae bacterium, assembly GCA_017447325.1. Lineage (GTDB taxonomy): Bacteria > Synergistota > Synergistia > Synergistales > Aminobacteriaceae > JAFUXM01. The sequence goes on from JAFSNU010000164.1 coordinate 891, forward strand.
GCTTGAAGAAAAGCGTCAGGAGATAATTGAATTAGCCAAAGAGATGAGGCACAGAAGGTTATTTTACCGCAATCCTAACGCATGCATGATAACTTCATGCCCGTATGCGTCAATTTGTTTAAATTACGAGCCGGATATTCAACTGACCGGTTTTTATAAAAAAGAAAGGACAGAGATAGAGCCATGCAAATTTTAAAGGCAAAAGACTTAACTCAAGACAAAATTACCGCGTTGTTTTACGCCCCGCCTGGGCTGGGTAAGACCACGTTATTAGGCACGCTAAAAGGCAAGACCTTAATAATTGACGTTGACCGAGGCACAAGCGTCTTAACCGGCAGCGAGAATGTTGATATTATCAGACTCTCAGAAGATTTTAGCGAGCTGCCTGAAATCTTAAAAGAATTGCAAGCCAAATGCGATTATAACAACGTCTGCATCGATAGCCTCTCAGAATTAGAGCGCGGCATGTTGGCGTATTTCGGACGTATCGGAAAGAATAACGGCGTGCCGGACATGCAGAGCTATCAGCGCGTTGACTTTAAAATAGTCGACTGGTGCAGACAGTTCCGCTCACTACCATGCAACATGATATTTACAGCGTGGGAAAAACAGGCTGAAGTCATAGCCGTGACGGGTGAAAAATACACGCAAGCAAGACCGCAGCTCAGAGATAAGAATATCGATAACGTTTGCGGCTTGTGCGACATAGTCGGACAGATTTTAGTCAGCCCTAAAGACGGCGAGCGTTATGTCAAGCTTGAGGGCGATCAAAATACCGTAGCTAAAGACAGAATTAAAAAGCGTAAGTTTATGAAGTTCGGAGAGGAGTTATAGCTCATGATAAAATCCAACTTCGTAAACGAGTATTTAGGGGGTGATGATTAAAATTAAGGTATTTTAATATCTCGCGTTGTAGTATCCTTTCGCACGATTAAAACGCACGTTTGTCTGAGCGATAGACGCGCGTGCTTTTGAGAAAAAATAATCAGGAGGAAAAATAAAATGAGTGAAGAATTAAAGCCATGCCCGCATACGCTTAATGATTTAGCCAAAGAAATTTACGAGAACGCAAAAGCCCACGGCTGGTGGGACAAAGAACGTTCTTTCGGCGACATTATCGCGCTGTGCCATTCTGAATTATCTGAGGCACTGGAAGAATACCGCAACGACAAGCCTATGATTTATTACGGGGCTGACAAAAAGCCCGAGGGTATCGCGGTCGAATTGATAGACTGCGTTATAAGAATTTTAGACTATTGCGGCCATGAGAACATTGACGTTGATAAAATTATGCAGATTAAGCATGAATACAACAAGTCACGTCCGTACAGGCACGGAGATAAAAAGCTTTAATAAAAAGTGGATAAGACACAAAAGCATTACAACAATAAAGCGAGGTTATAGTAATGGAGAATTATGTTGCGAGTGAATTAGCGGTAAGTTTTTTAAAAAGCTGCGACGTTCTTGGATTAAAAGTCAGCAAGGATAAAAAATCGAAGAATAATGTCAAATTAACCGGCGATCCGGAGCGTGTGAACACTATGTTAGCACAGCTTCAAGCACTCCCTGACCTTGAGGCAGAAGTGCTGCGCAGAATGGATGACAAAGAAACAAAAGCCGAAGCGTTGCATAGTTTTGAATACGTGGCGCATCATTTAGCCGACGTAGCGGGAGACTTAGAGGGCAAAATAGACCCTATCGTGGAAGCTCTTAATAAAGTTAGCGACGCGCTTCAAGAGATTCAAGGCACACTTAACGACTTAACAGGTGACCTGCTTTACAAGATTGGTGCTGAAGATGAATAACTACGGCTTCAGCGACACGGCTGTGACTGTCTTAAAAGAACGTTACATGCACGTCAAGCCCGACGGCTCGCAGGAGACTATCCCAGAGATGTTCAGCCGCGTTGCTAATTATTTAAGCAAAGAAAGAGCGCAGGAATATTATCAAGTCATGATGAGCCGCGACTTTTTGCCGAACTCACCGACTTTAATGAATGCTGGGCGGAAGGGTATGGCCGCCCAGCTCTCAGCTTGTTATGTGCTGCCTATAGAAGATAGCATGGACGGAATTTTCACATCTTTGCATCATCAGGCAATGATACACAAGTACGGCGGCGGTACTGGCTTTAACTTTAGCAAGCTGCGGCCTAAGGGCTCTCGCGTAAACACAACGAACGGAGTTGCGTCCGGGCCTGTGAGCTTTATGGAGTTATTTGATGTAAGCACTGAAAAGGTTATGCAGGGCGGTACGAGGCGTGGGGCCAACATGGGCATCCTCAACGTTGACCACCCTGATATATTAGAATTTATAAGCTGCAAGGCTGATGATACTAAACGGCTTAATAATTTTAATATTTCTGTCGGTATGAACGACGAGTTTATGAGCAAGGTCGAAAATAAAACATTAAGCGAGCAAGAGCGCGAAATTTGGAACGCTATTATAGACTGCGCGTGGAAGAACGGCGACCCTGGGCTGGTTTTCTTCGATGAGATTAATCGTCACAACACAACGCCGGAGCTCGGAGAGTTGACAGCGACAAACCCCTGCGGCGAAAGCCCGCTTCTACCCTTCGAAAGCTGCAACTTAGGCTCGATAAATCTCGCTCACTTCATAACTTACGACGGCCAAGACGAATATTTTAACGGACGCGGGATAGACTGGCGGGGCTTAGAACGCGTGACTTGCATTGCGGTTGAAATGCTTAATGACGTTATCGATAAAAATCATTATCCAATTCCTGAAGTTACGGAGGCCGTGAACTTGACGCGCAAAATCGGACTGGGCGTAATGGGCTGGGCTGACATGCTCTGCAAGCTCGGGATTAAATACGGCAGT
>JAFSNU010000165.1 GCA_017447325.1 Synergistaceae bacterium
ACTTAAATTCATTTATTATTAGCTTTATCTTTAAAATCTTCAAGAACTTTTATAGCTTTACGCGCGTTTCTTAACCTCGCATAACTTAACGCATCGCGCCCCGTCTTGTCTCTAAACTTCATGCTCGCTCCGGCAGCTAATAACATATTTAACGCGTCAACATTATCATTAGCAGCAGCTACCATTAACGGCGTCGTCTCCCCGTCATCCTTTACATCTACATTTAAATTATTATCATTAAAATGCTTAATAATTAAACTCAGCATCTTATCGCCGGACTTGGCCGCAGCATAATGCAGAACAGTCCAGCCCGCAAAGTCGCGCTTGCGTAAATCCGCTCCGTTCTTAATCAAAAATTCAGCAGCATTTAAATTATCATTTAACGCCGCAGCCATTAACGGCGTCGCTCCGTCCCATAATCCAGCCTCGTCAACCCGCGAACTTTTAACTCTATTATCTGCACTTATATCAGCACTTAAATTTAAATTAACATTAAGCATTAGCTCCAAAACTTCTAAATCAGCGCCGCTCTCTATAGCCGTGACAAAAGGCGAGTAACCCTTGCGATTAACAGCTCTTAATAACTCCTCGCCGCCCTTATTAATTAATATATCAAATATCTCAAGCGGCGCACTAAACGCAGCAGCGTAATGCATTGCGTTATAGCCATTGCGGTCCGTTAGAAATACATTCGCGCCCTTATTAATTAAAACTTTCACGGCCTCAACATTGCCTGACCTGTAGGCTTCCATTAACGGCGTGACAAAATTATTGTCGCGAACATCCGGCGTCTTGTCTATTAATAACTCTGCTATATCGCCCGAGATATTATTATTTGCGGCCGCGATAAATAAAGCCGTTTGATTTGAATCATCCTGTGCGCCTAAGTCAGCCCGCCCGTTTATAAACGCCTTTACAACTTGAGCATCAGCTCCGGCGGCTACAGCGCGCATTAACGGCGTGAGCCTCCTGTTGTCGCGCCTATTAATATCAGCTCCGGCCTCGATTAACAAATTAATTATATTAAACTCCGGCCGCTCGCACGCTGCTTGAAGCGGAGAAATATTATCATTATTCGCCTCATTGGGATTTGCTCCCGCGTCGATTAATAATTCAGCAGCTTGAAAATTATGACGGGACGCCGCGAACCATAACGCAGTCCGTCCGGCCAAGTCGCGTGTCTTGACAGAAGCTCCGTGACGCAACAGCGACGCAGTGACAGCCGGCTCTAAATTTAAAGCCGCCGCAAGCATCAACGGCGTTCGTCCCATTTCGTCGCTTGACGTGATAGACGCTCCGGCCTTTAATAACGCCTCTAAAATTTCAGGATTAGAATTATACGCCGCCGCGAGCATGACAGGCGTTAATCCCTCGAGGCCAGGCTCATGTAAACTCTCGCCCTCATCAAGCAAAGTTTTTATAACTTTCGGATCTCTCTCGTACTCGGCGGCCTTATGAATTTTACTGTCTTCACTTGCACAAGCGCACGCGCAAAATAAACTTAAAATTATTAAAATTATTATTAACTTACGCATAATAATTTATCTCGCTAATTATCTTATTATTTATCTCACAAGCGGACGCATGAATATAAATTCATAGCCGTACTGGCCTGAAGCCGTGTCCTGCGAACGCCGAGATCCGACAATCTGCCAGCCGTTCGCGCCCCGCGCCGCTATCCCTGAAACTATATTATTATCAACTAAAAATTCTATCGCGTACTCATACGGCTTAATTTCTTTATTCTGACTCTCAATATTGCTCAACAAATTTTGAATTCGCAACGCCGTCTCAGAGCTCACGCCCGAATTTGCATTATTATCTAAACCGGCAAGCTTGCTTAAATTCAAATTTAAATTACGCAGCTCCCACCAGCACATGCCCGCGCCGATCACGAGCAATAATAATAACAGCGTCATCAACGCGCGGCCTATCCAGCCTGAACCTTTAGCATTATTACTGCCGTTATTCGCCGCAGCGTCAGCTCCGCCGTTCTTCCTGTTTAACATTCTCTCGCGTAATCCCATGTCTTTCTCCCTCTGAGCGTCCTCGCCGCTCCTGTCTGAATTATTATTATTTAAACTCTCGTCTTCAAACGCAATATTATTATTTTCCTGCTCCAACGCCGGAGTCCATGTTCCCTCGCCGGGCGTCAGCCACGGAGCAAATTCTTCCTCGCCCTCCGGCGCAGACTCAGGCTCATTAACAGGCTCGCCCTCGTCCTCTATGTTCATGTTAAAATTACTTTCTTCGTCCATATCGCTAAAATCCTCCGTGTCATCTTCGTTTATTTCAGTCATCGCCTCGGCAATGTCTTCCGGCTCTTGCAGCTCAGGCTCAGGCTCGAACATAAAATTATTATTTAAATCATCTTCCGGCGTTTGCTCTTCAGCCTCCGGCTCGGGCTCTATATTGAGCCCCGGCAAATTTTCCGGCTCTTCTATAATTTCCTCCGGCTCTAAATCTTCCGGAACAGCTTCAGCTTCAAGCTCCGGAAAATTTTCAAGCTCAGGCTCGCCCTCAAGCTCCAACTCGTCCGGCTCGCTCTCTTGTTCTTGAGCTTGAGGCGGCAGCTCCGCGCCCATGGCCGTAAGTTCATCCATTAAACGCTGCTCAGCTGTCTTATGCTCCGGCTCTTCGCTCTCTTGAGTTTCCGGCTCAACTTCCGTTTCAGGCTCCGGCAATTCTTCAAGCTCTTCCGTAATTTCTTCCGGCTCTTGCTCTTGCTCCGGCTCTAAATCTTCAGGCACAACTTCAGCTTCAAGCTCCGGAAAATCTTCCGTCTGCTCTTGCGGCTCTTCATTTTCAATTTCAAAATCCTGCAAGTCTTCCGGCTCTTGCTCTTGCTCGTCTATAACTTCCGGCTCAGTCTCGCTCTCAGCTTCAGCCTCTAACTCTAACTCCTCCGGCTCTTCGATAACTTCAGCCTCAGCCTCATTAACGGCCTCGCTCTCCAAACTCAGCGGCGGTCCTTCCATTGCTGCGGCCAAGTCATCCATTAATTTCTGCTCCGCTGTCTTTAATTCAGCCTCTTCAAACTCCGGCAGCTCTTCCGGCAATTCTTCCGGCTCTTGCTCCGACAAATCTTCAGCCTCAATTACGACATCGCTCAACGGCTCTTCAACAATAATATCCGGCTCGTCCGGCTCAAGCTTTAACACAACATCAGCGAACTGGCTCAAACCTCGTAAATTATCATCGTTCAAGTTTTGCGCAAAATCCTCTTCATCTACATATATATCATCGTCCGAAGCGTCCTGCGGCTCTATAATTTCAGGCTCTATAATCTCCTGCTCTTGCTCCGGCTCTTGCGCTATAACTTCCGGCTCAGGCGCAGGCTCTATAATCTCCTGCGGCTCTTGCTCAGGCTCTTGCGCTATAATCTCCTGCGGCTCTTGCTCAGGCTCTTGAGCTATAACTTCAGGCTCTTGCGCTTGCTCAGGCTCAAGGCGCAGCAAAACATCAGCGAAGTCCTTTGCCTTTGCCTTAGCTTTAGCTTTAGGCTTCGCTTTAACACGGCCTTTTAATTTCTCAAAATAACTTGCGTAATCTAAATTAGAAATTCCTTTAGGCGACGCTATCTCGTCAAGCTCCCGCTTTAATTTCTCCCCGGCAGTCCGCGGCTCGCCCTTTATTTCATTTTCCTCATTTAAAGGCACAATACATCCTCCAAACGGCTATATAAAATCTTTTTCTATATTATAA
>JAFSNU010000166.1 GCA_017447325.1 Synergistaceae bacterium
ATGCCCTATTAAATGCAAGTCTAAATTTAATTTAAAATCTTTAAATTTATTTAACGCTTCCTGCACGCGATTTTCACCTATTAAATCAACTTTATCAAACGCATTTTTAATAAAATCCAATTCATGCGTCTTAGTCACGGCCATTAGCTTTATATCTTCAAAATTTCTTCCGGCTCTTTGCGCAGCTTTTGCAATTCGCTCACGAATTTTCAAAATATTTTCATTTATATTTATATTATTAACTATCATTTTTAATCACCAGATCCTTATATCTGTATCTTGAATTCCGTCCGCGTCGCGTATCATTCTGTCGCCGGGTCTCAAGCCGTGCATCACGAAAAAATTTTTATTATTTTTATTATCTATAACCGGAAAGCCGTCAATATCTCGAGACTCTATCTGATTGCCGCGCAGTACAAAAACTAAATTTTGTCCGCCTCGTGTTATAACGGCCGTGTCAGGTATCATAACGCCGCGCTGAGCCCCTGTAACAACATGCGCGTTAAAGCCCCGCGATTTTAATAATTCCGGCGGAAAGAACGGCAGCCGCAAATAAACTTTCGCCTTTTGCCCCAAAGATTTAAACGCGACGACTTCAGCTCTAATCTCTTTATCATCAAGAGCAGTCTTAATAGATATTACAGGATTATTCATTTTAAAACTTCGTTCAAGCGACGGCGACCTGTCAAGATAAGCAATGCAGCGCAAATTTTGCGGCTGAGGCACGAGCTTGCCGATCGGCGCGCCCCGTCTTAACATAATTCCATTCTCTAATAAAACTGCCGGCCTGAAGAACGGGAACGGATTAAAGTCCGGCCATAAACGAGAGTAAGTCCAGTGTCCCTCTTGGCCGTCAAGAGCCGGAATAAAATATGCCGTAAAAGGCGCTTTAACTGCTGTCCCGTCAAGCGCGGCAATATTCTCGCCTTTCGCAACGCGTCTCGGCTTCGGCGACAAATAATTCAACACGCCCTCTTGCGGAGCATAGACAAGCTGCTCGTCCCACAATAAAATTCCCTCGAACGGCTGCTCCTCGACATAGCCCGACGGTATCGCCTCGATTATCTCCGGGTGAGTTGATTTATAACTATCAAGCCAGACAAAATATCCGTACACTCCGCTGGCTAAAATTAAAATAAAAAACGCGTAATAAAGCAAACGTCCTATAAAATTTCCGACGCTCTCCTGATTTTTCCTTGCCATATTTATAATTTCCTTAAATTAAAAAATTAAAAATTTCTCATGCTTTAATAATTTTAAATCAAACTTTTCAAGCAAAAATTTCAAATAAAATTTTAAAATTCAAAAAAATTATAACAGCTTAAAGCCGGCGCAAAAAATTTTTAAAATAAAAAATCAGGAAACGAGTTTATAAATTATAAACAAGTTCCCTGATTTAAATAAAATTTTAAATCTTAAATCTTACTCATTAAGCAATTTATTAAAATTTTAAGCACCTGCGAGGCTTGCTCCGGCCTTTTCTTTAATTATTAAAGCCTTCATGACAAGCCCTGCAAAAATTTTAATAATTTACTCAGCCAGTAACTTATTAATAATATCCGGCAGCTCCTGCGGCTTGGCCTGGCCCTTTGTCTCTTTCATAACAAGCCCTTGCAGGAACTTCATCTTCTTGCCTTTAGTATCTTTGCCGGACTTTATCTCTTCGACAACGTCAGGATTTGCCTTAATAATATTTCTAATCGCGTCGAGCAAAGCGTCGCCCGTCACAGCTCCGCCTTCAACAACTCCGCAGGCCTTTATCGCGCCGTCAAGATTTACATTATTATTAGCGATATAATCAAAAATCTCGCGGGCTTGCGTCGTCGAGAACTTTTTATCCTCAACTCTTTTAACTATCTCGGCTAAGACTTCCGGCTTGATATTAAAATCTTTAAGCTCAATCTGCTTTTCGTTTAAAACTCTCAGCACTTCAATGCGAACCCAGTTCGCCGCACGCACAGGCGCAGCACCGGCAGCTAAACAAGCTTCAAAATATTCCGCAAGCTCCCTCGAGTCCGTCAAAACTTCCGCGACTTCCGCAGGAATTTTTAAATCATTAATATATCTATTAGCCTTAACGTCCGGCATCTCCGGCATCATGGCCGTGACTTTGTCGATCCAGTCTTGATTTACTATCAAAGGCGGCAGATCCGGCTCAACTATAAATTTTCTATAAAATTCTTTAACGCGCGAAGCCGTCGTAACGCCTTTAGCGTCGTTCCAGTGTCTCGTCTGCTGCTGGACTTCTCCGCCGTCCAACATAATTTTCTTCTGACGCTTTATCTCATACTCTATAGCCTTTTCAAGCGCATGGAATGAGTTCATGTTCTTAACTTCAACTTTATTGCCCCATCTGCCGTCAGAACATTTCATCGAGACGTTTGCGTCAAAACGCATCATTCCCTTTTCCAAATCGGCGTCGCTCGCGTTTGCATATCTAACGCGTCTTCTTAAAGTCGTTACATATTCAACAGCTTCTTTTGCCGAGCTTATATCCGGCTCTGAGACTATCTCGCCTAAAGGCATTCCTGCGCGGTTGTAATCAACGAACGACGTCGCCGCGCCCTCCATTCGTCCGTCGGCTGCGCTGTGATGCAGTGCGCCCGCGTCCTCTTCAATGTGAAGATGATTAACTCTAATCTTCTTTAAATTTCCGTTCTCGTCATGAACTTCTATAAATCCATTCGCAACGACCGGCAAGTCGCACTGGCTGACCTGATGACCTTTCGGCAAGTCAGGATAAAAATATGACTTCCTGAAAAATAAAGATTTCGGCTGCACAGTGCAGTTCAACGCAAGTCCGGCAAGCATTCCCTTTTCAACGGCCTTTTTATTTAATCTCGGCAGAACGCCAGGCAGGCCCATGCAGACCGGACATATATGCTCATTGCCGTGCGCGTCGGGATTGGTCGAGCAGCTGCAGAATAATTTTGTGTCCGTCTTTAATCTAATATGAATTTCAATTCCGATTACCGGCGTGAATTTTAACTCAGGCATAATTTTATGATCTCCTTTCTTTATAA
>JAFSNU010000167.1 GCA_017447325.1 Synergistaceae bacterium
GCAGTTTTTAAGCGCGTAGATCGGCGGGACTGAGTCAACGGCGTCTTTGTTGCAAGGATAGCTGTCGAACTCCTCGCTCCACTCGCGCTGAACTTCAGCAGTACCGAACCAGTCCGCAAATTTCTTGACAGTCTCAGTCTGCTCTTTCGTTCTGTTCGGGTTGTCGATTACGCCGATATATTCAGCTATATAATAAGTTCCGTCGTCGATCTCGACTAAATTCCAGTTCTCCGGCTTTAAAGTTCCCTTTAACGGATTTGACGAAGAGTCCGCCGCCGCGTCTATGTTGCCGTAAAGCGAAGACGAGTAGAACGTGCTGACCTGAACGTCGCCTCTGTTAAGCGCGTCGAAGCCATAAGCGTCGCCCGTGAAATTGCCGTTAGCGCAGTACTTCCATAAAGTCTTCCAGCCCTGAATTGAAATTCCGCCGGCCGGTGATTTAGGATCGGTGAACGAGTAAAGCATAGCGTTGTTAATGTTCATGTTTGTCGTTCCGCCGACGCGACCCTGTCTGTACCACTTGAAGCCGCAGTTGACTATGTCGGCCCAGTGCTGGAAGTGCAGCGCCTGGCCTTTCGTTCCAAGATCGTCATTTCTATAAAGCATTAAAATATTCTGAATGACGATGCCGTAGGCCTTGCCGTCGTACTTGTAATCTCCGACCTTGTCAGCCCATGACGGAGTCCAGTCGATGACTCTCAAATTTTCGTAGCCGTTATTAACGAGCTGCGACCAGCGGACTTCGTTTAAGCCGAAGATTACATCCGCGTCTTTGTTCTCGTTGGCAAGCTGAATGGCGCTCGTGTCGCCCTTATAGACTGTCGAGTCGTCGAGCGAGATGTTAAAGCCGGCCTTCTTCGCCGCGTTCTTAAGCCACGTCACGCGCTCGGACGAGTTCGAGTTCGAGTAAATGCGAATGACATAGTCGTCGGCAAATGCAGCGACAGCAAACGAGCATAAAGCTAAAGCGATTAGTGCAGCGCAAAGAAATTTTTTCATCAAAATTCCTCTCCTTTAATTTGATTTAATTAATTTTAAAAAAATTTTTAAAACTAAAAAACTTTTCAAAGAACGCTTTTCGTATTATACTACAGTTTAATTACGCGTGTTTACGTAAATTTATTTAACGCGCAAATTTTTTTAGGACGGCTTTTAAACTTTTAGGGAGGAATAAATTTTGGCTGAAAATACTACGGAAGTTAAGCAGCAGGACTTAAAGGACATAGACGTCGAGTCGCTGGGCGAGGAGCATATTAATTTAGTTTTCGCGCTTGGCCGTGAAAATTTTGGAGTTGATGTAAATCTTGTCCGCGAGATCGTCAGAGTTCCGCCGTTTATAACGAGAGTGCCGAACGCGCCGATGTACATCCGCGGCGTTATGAATTTACGAGGCACTATAGTCCCGGTGTTCGACATGCAGTTAAAGATCGGAATGCCCCATAATCCTTTGACCGAAGACGCGCGCATAGTTGTCATTGCCGTGAACGAAGTTATGTTTGGAATTATCGTGAACTCGGTCCGCGAAGTGCGCACTATTTACGACAAGCAGCTTGAGCCGGCTACTAAACTTTCATCGTCGGTTGACAAGCGTTATGTGTTATGGGTTGCTAAACCGTCTGACGACCGATTAATTTTACTTCTTGACGTATCAGCCTTGTTTGATTTGGATCAAGTGCTTCAGGAAGAAGAATAGAAAATTAATATTAAAAATTTTAAAAATCTAAAACATCTCGTAAGTTTCTTAGCAATAATATTTGTCTTAGCCTTGGCCGTTTTATTTTTAAATAACGCGGCTTGGGCTGACGCGTCGTTGTATAAAGGCCGTGATAAAATCGGCGTTGTTAAGTCTTTAAATTCAAATTCAAAGCTTTACGTCTCGGCGCAGGACGTCGCGGCGATATTCGGCTTTAGATCTTCCTACTCGAACGAGGAGCTTGTTTTATCTAACGGCAGATCTCAAATTAGAATTTTGATGAACTCGGCGGCAGCTTGGCGCGATAATTCTTTAATCTCGTTGAGCTCAGTTCCGTTTGAACAGGACGGGACTTGCTGGCTTGATACTTCGAGCGTGACAACTTTATTTCAGCGCATGGCCGGCGCAGGTCAGCAAAATAAATTAAGATTTGCCGCAAGCTCAAGCTCAAGCTATGCTAATAATAAGCAAGATATTATAATTAATCCGCAGCCTGTTATAACTCCGCAAGCTAATGCTAATAATGATAATAATATTATTAGAGATAACGAGCGCATCACAAGGCCTGAGCCTGTTATACTTCCGCCGGTGAATAATGATATTATTAAAGATGAAGAGCGTAATAAAAGACCTGAGCCGATTATACTTCCGCCCGAGGACAGCTCGCAGATTATAATCGCGCCCAAGCCTGAGCGAAAGCCTGAAGAGTTTAAATCAGACAGCTCGACTTTAATTAATAATCCTGAAGAATTTTTAAAGCGTGAGAACTCGAGGCCAAGGCAAGAAAATATAAAGCCGCAGGCTCAAGCTCAAAATATAAATTTAAATTTGGGCGAGATTTACCGCGTGCGCTGGAGCTTCACTAATAATCATAATCGAATTAGAGCGGTAATCGACGCGAGCGACAAGGCCGAGCCTGTGATTAAAATTAATAATGACGGAACGGCAAGCGCATTATTTGCGTCCTCAAAGTCTGTCAGCATCGAGGGCGGAGTCTCGCCGTACGAAAATTTAAATTTAAGCGCGGCTAAGACTAATAACGGCGTTGAATTATTATTTAAAGCTGATGCTAAAGAGTTAAAGAAAGTCGAGAGATTAATATTAAGCTCGCCGAGACGGATAGTCTTTGACTTTTTCTTTAATCATGACGCAGTTATAAGACGAGCAAGGCCGCAGGCTCAAGTTCAGCCCGAAATTAATGCTCCGGCTCAAGTCCCGGCGCCTGTAATTAAAAATCCCGTGAGAACCGGCAGAAAAATTGTCGTCGTTGACCCGGGACACGGAGGCAAAGACCCAGGCACTGCGGCAAACGGCGTGACTGAGAAGAACGTTAATTTAGCCGTTGGACTTTTGCTCGAGCGGGAATTAAAGTCAATGGGATTTGACGTTGTGATGACACGGCGCACCGACGTTTATTTAAAGCTTCAAGAGCGCACGGACATCGCGAATAAAGCAAAGGCGGACGTGTTCGTGAGCGTTCACGTAAACGCGCTGCCGTCAGCTAAAAAAACTTCCGGCTTCGAGATTTATATTATGGCCTTGCCGACGGACAAAGACGCGCTGAACTTGGCGAAAATTGAAAATCGCGAATACGTCGAGGGCAAAGCAAATAATAATAGTGCGGAAGTTGACAAGCGCACGGAATTATTATTAAGAATTTTGGGCGACATGCAGCAGAATAATAAAATTAACGAGAGCACTGAGCTCGCGGAAGCTTTATTTAAAGCCGGAAACTCGAGCAGTCTGCCGATGAAGCGCGTTGCTCAAGCTCCGTTCTTTGTTTTACGAGGTGCGGGAATGCCGGCTGTGTTGCTTGAGACGGGATTTGTCACTAACGAAACTGAAGCAAAATTATTGGCGCACCCGGGCTATCAGGAGCGCATAGCAAAGGCAATGGCGGCTGGCGTTGCCGAGTACTTGCGGTAAAATTTAAAATAATTATAAATTATATATAAAGGAATGAAGAATTAAATGCCTGAGAGACAGGACGAGAGAATGATACAGCGGAGACGGCCTCACCCGAGGCGCGAACTGCCGAAGAAGAAGACGCCGTTTTTATTAAAATTTTTGTCGTGGCTCGGCGTGATTTTGTTATGCTTCGTGCTGGGCTATTTAGGCACTGAATTATTAATGAAGGCGCTTGATAAAAAAGTTTTGTTAAATCCTGAAAATCGTTACGAGACGACTGAAGATTTGGAGGATTTAAAGGCGTCGGAGCAGAGAAGAATTGCCGGAGGCGGCGAGGGCGTCCGTCAGCTGAATTTATTAATTTATTACGCGGCCGGCGAGGAGATTAATAATGACGAGTTCAGCGTCACGGCGAGAACGCAGGAAGATAATATTAAAGATGCGCTGGCAAAAGTTTTTGAGTTAAGCCAAATTGCAAATGCAGGTCAGATTGAATTGAAGCACGTGTTTAGAAACGCTGACACTGTGTTTTTAGATTTGTCTTCGCAGTTTGTTAATACGTTAAACGAGATCGGGCAAAAACGCAGCATGTATTTATTAACGAGCATAGTCCGGACTGTTCAAGAGAATTTCCCGCCGATAATTCAAGCGAGATTTTTAATTGACTCGAAAGCTCCGGCTTCGGGCGGCGTTGTTGACTTGACTCGAATTTGGAAAATGCCGAGCGCGAAGTCGTAAGTTATTTATAAAATTTATAATTAATTTTAACGCTGCGTCTCTTGATTTAAATTAAATTAAAATTAACGGGGCGCAGCTAAAATTTTGAATTTAAAATTATGATTAATAAATTAGAAAAATTAATTATCGCAACGGGCAACAAAGGCAAGTTTGAAGAGTTAAAAGCTATGTTAAGCGGCGCAAATAAAAATTTTGCAGATGAAATAATTTTTGCGCCTGAATTTGCAAAGCAAATTAATATAGTAGAAGACGGCTCGAGCTACGAGGAGAACGCGGAGATAAAGGCGAGGGCTTGGGCTGAAGTCTCCGGCTTGCCTTGCCTTGCTGACGACAGCGGTCTTGAAGTTGAAGCTTTAAATAATGCGCCCGGGATTTACTCGGCAAGAATTGTTGACGGCGATGACAACGCGCGTAATTTATGGCTGTTGGATAAGTTAAAAAATTTTAAAGATAAAAGCTCGAGACGCGCAAGATTTGCCGCAAGTTTAGTTTTAATTTTTAATAATAATAAAATTATTGCTAATGGAATTTGCGAAGGATATATCGCTGAAAAAATTTCAGGCTCGAACGGCTTCGGCTACGATCCGTTATTTATTCCAAAAGGCTTTGACGTAACTTTTGCAGATTTAAGCAGCGAGATAAAAAATAAAATTTCACATAGAGCTTTAGCAGTGAAAAATTTGTTAAAAAATTTTAAAAATTAAATTTAATATATGATAAAATAAGTTTTAAATTTTTGTAAAAAGTCAAGTATTTATTTAATGGAGGGAAATTTTTTGCGTACTTTGCTTGCGATAGCGCATATTATAATTTCGATTTTGCTCATGGGCGCGGTGTTAATTCAGCAGCGCAAACAGGGCGGATTTTCAGGAATCTTCGGCGGCGGCACACAGGCCGACTCAGGTCAGTGGCAGAGGTTCACGAGCATGACGAAAGTCACGATAATTCTTGCGGCCGCGTTTATGATCACGTCAGTGCTATTAATTCTTATAAGCTAATTAAAATAAAAATCGGGAGAAGATGACGGCCATGTTAAATTCATTGCAGGACGCCACGGATTTTAAGCCAGAACAAAATAGATTATTAAGCGCGACGCATGAAGAGATTAAATCGGGCGCGACGACGGATATTTATTTTATAAACACTCGCGACGTATTGCGCAGCGCGGGCTTGTTAGACACGCAAGTCACAGCCGAGATATTTACGCGAACGAGCGGAATTTTTGCCGGAGCGGGCGAAGTCTTAGAGCTGTTAAAAGATAAGAAAGTCAAGATAGAGGCTTTAAGCGACGGCGACACGTTTAATTATAAAGACACTGTGATGCGCATCACCGGGCCTTACGGAGAGTTTGGATTATTCGAGACGACTTTATTGGGCATGATGTCGAGTGCGTGCGCTTGGGCGACAGCTGCGCGTGAATGCGTTAATGCTGCGCAGGGCAAGCCCGTGTTGTGCTTCGGAGCGCGTCACGTGCATCCGGCGATCGCTCCGGTCATGGAAGCTACGGCGTTAAAAGTCGGCGGCTGCTCGGCAGTGAGCTGCATATTAGGTGCGAAGCTCTGCGGTCGTGAGCCGTCAGGAACTATTCCGCATGCGGCGGTTTTAATTATGGGCGACACGTTAAAGCTTGCGAAAGTTTACGACGAAGCTTTGCCCGAGCGCGTCGGCAGAATATTTTTAGTTGACACGTTTAAAGACGAGTGCGAGGAAGCTTTAAGGCTTGCCGGCGAATTAAAGCGGCTTGACGCGGTGAGGCTCGACACCCCAGGAGAGCGCGGCGGCGTCACGGTCGATTTAGTCCGCGAAGTTAGATATAAATTAAACATGGCCGGCTTTAAAGACGTAAAGATTGTAGTATCGGGCGGATTAAATCCTGAGCGCATTAAAATTCTTGCTGAAGCCGGAGCGGACGTGTTCGGAGTAGGCAGCTATATAGCTCACGCTGTGCCGATGGATATGACGATGGACTTGAAAGAAGTTAATAATAAGCCTATCGCAAAGCGCGGCAGGTTCCCGGGAAAAATTGAAAATAGCAAATTAAAAGTTATTAAAGATATTTAATTAATTTAAAATTTTAAAATATGAAAATAAGTCTGAGCCCCCACGCCACAGTTCAGAGTTATTTGATAGAGAAAAAAATTAAAAAATTTGGAGGATTATAAGTTTAAAATGGTAGGCAGCAGTTCGTATATGGCCAAGCCCGGCCAGGAAAATAAGAAGTGGTACGTTATCGACGCCGCAGATAAGGCAATGGGACGCGTGGCGGCGGTTGCAGCGCGTATTTTATGCGGCAAGCACAAGCCGGAGTACACGCCGCACGTTGACACGGGCGACTATGTGATAGTAATTAACGTTGACAAGATTAGAATGACCGGCAAGAAGGCTATGCAGTCAGCGTGGCATTATCACTCGGGACACCCGGGCGGATACAAGTCGATCCCGTGGGGCGCAGCGATGGAGAAGAAGCCGACTTATTTGTTCGAGCATGTTGTTAAAGGCATGCTGCCCAGAAACAGGCTGAAGTATATCAGCAAGCTGAAAGTTTACACGGGCGAGAATCATCCGCACGAGGCTCAGGCGCCTGAAGTTTATAATTTTTAATTAAAATATTTATAAAATATTTAAGATAAGAAAGGATTATAGAGATCATGGATAATTATAAATGGGGAACGGGTCGCCGCAAGAACGCAGTCGCGCGTGTAAGACTTTGCCCGGGCAGCGGCGAGTTTAAGATTAACGGCAGAACGGTCGAGGAATATTTCCCGCGTTTAGTCTGGCAGTCGCAGGCTCTGCAGTCTTTAAAGACGGCCGGAGTCGAGGGCAAAGTTGACGTGTTTGTTAATGCTTCAGGCGGCGGATTGACCGGACAGGCCGGAGCGGTGAGAATGGGAATCGCGAGAGCGTTAATCGAGCTTAATCCGGATTTAAGACCGGCGTTGAAGAAAGAGGGCTTATTAACGAGAGACCCGAGAATGGTCGAGCGCAAGAAGTTCGGTCAGAAGGGCGCACGCGGCAAGAGACAGTTCTCAAAGCGTTAATTTTTGTTTTAAATTTAAAAATAATTTTAAAGACTTTAAATCGCGCAGAATAAAATTCGTTCTGCGTGATTTTTTGTATTAAAATTTTTATATTAATTAAAATTTAGAATTAAAAATATAGTGAAAATAATTTTTAAATTCTATAGCCTCTCCTGTAATGGGAGGATTAAAGACCTGAATGGTCTTGAATTCGCGCCCTGCAAGGGGCCTCGAAGAGGTCGGAGGGTGAAGCACCCCCCGCTTTTGACAGAAGCCGACTGTCAAAAGCCTACGTGACATACTCGAGAGTACATGCCCGTACTCTCTCAACCTTACAGGGGGACGAGAGATATTATTAATTTTAAAGTGCTTTTACTATAGCAAGGAGTGAGTATTGAATGGCAGGTTTGAATATCACGCGTGATAGTGCAAGCTTAAAAAATTTTAAAGCTGTGAAGTTAATTTTGCGCGGCCGCATTGACACGATAACGGCGAAAGATTTACGCGAC
>JAFSNU010000018.1 GCA_017447325.1 Synergistaceae bacterium
AAGTCCGAATGCCGGTTCTATAATGTCTTTAGTCTCTAATGCTTGGGGAGTGTTCGGAGCGGCGTTCGGCCCGGCAATTATGCTGAGCTTATTCTGGAGACGCATGACGTTCTCCGGAGCTGCCGCAGGAATTTTCACCGGTGCTTTAGTCGATATATTATGGCTTGTTTACATGTCTCATACAGGTATTTACGAGATTATCCCGGGCTTCTTCGCGGGATTAATAATTGCCGTGTTTATTTCTTTAATATCAGGCAAGCCGTCTCAAGACGTTTATAATTTATTCGACAAGTCGCTTGCTAAAGTCAATGATTAAATTTAAAAATATTATGAAAGGCTGCGGGCTGAAACTCGCGGCCTTATTTTTTATAATTTTATTCAGCACAAGCTCAGGTCATGCAGCGCAAAATTTTATTGAGCTTCAAATCCCGTGCGAGATTAATTCTCAAGTCAAAGCGATCTTGCCTAACAGCGAAGTTATAGAGCTTGGCAAAGTGTTAAGACTTCCGGTTAAAACAAACTGGCCGGCTTATACTGCGAGCAAATGGTGCGATAATTCGACAGTCTGCGCGTCGGCGGTCAACGCTGTGCATTTGTTAATAAATAAAGAGCAGAGCCGCGGGCGAATTATAAGTTTAGTGCCGTCTATAACTCTTGCTCCGGCTGCTAAACCGGGCGCGTTCTTTGCGCTTGAAATGCAGGCTGGCACTGGAGTATTCGGAGGCTTCGCGCCGTTGGTCGGCTCAAAAGTTTATATTAAGGATATAAATAATAATTTGCGCGAGCTTGACGGAGTTTTAAAGCAGGGCGAGACTTTAATTATTAAATCTAAACTGCCGGATGAGCCTGAATATTACATGATTGACATCGAGAACAGACCCGGCGGAAGAATTATCGCTTACGGCAAGAATAATATTAAAATTATCGCAAGAGTTATAAGACCTGTTAAAGGTGTTGGCCGATTCGGCGGCTCACAGTTTCAAAGCAATGGAAGGATTAGAGCGTCGCATGCCGGAGTGATCTGCGTTGCTACTTCAAAGCGCGGCGAGATCGGCGGCTTTCAGATTATGCCGTTAATACATGCTTTAACTTCACAAGAAATGCAGCACGCATGGCAATTAACTCAATGGATGATTATAGCTCCGGCTCGTCCTGAGCAAGGGACTTTAGCGGGACATGCGCCGTTATTTAAAAATTCATTATTGCCCGGCACTGCTCATGGCGAGAAGTTAGAAGACACTATCAGCACTTACGGACGTAAGCCGTTAGTTTTATGCAGGCTTAATAATTCAGACTGGGTTAAACTTCCTAAAGCCTCCGGCAAGAGCGACGATGCGTTAAAAGACGTCACGCATATTAGAATTTATTTCCCGTTTTATAATTTATAATTTACAAAATAAATCCCCGAGCTTAACACCCGGGGATTTTTAATTTTAAATTAAGCTTTATAATTTCTTGCGCTTGAACAATGCTAAAGTTATAAATAACATAGGCAATCCGTTAAAGCTTAACGCATTACAGCCGGAGCTTGAGCCTGAACGCGAGCTTGCGTTATTATCTGCTCTATCGTCTTTGCTCCCGCTATCATTTTCATTATTATTTTCATCATAATCATTTTCATTTTCAGACTCAGCAGAGTCCTGCTCAGTGACGCTCTCATCTTGTTTATCGTCCTGAGCTTGAACGTCCTGAGCTGTGATGAACTGTCCGTAGGCAACGCCTGCGCTCTCAATATAAATTACCGCGTTGATGTCTCCGCCCTGATACTCGATTATCTCGCTGCCGTTTGCGTCAATTAATTTGCCTTGATTTAAATTATTATTTTCGCTTGCAGACTTAAATTTTAAAGCTTTAGCTTGAACCTGCGAATTATTGGAGCTGAACGGCGCGGCAAAATAATTTAATCTCTTGCCGACAAGCTTTGATGTGTCGCCCAAGTCTAATTTAATAAAATATATTCCGGCCTGGGCTGCTTTGAACGGAGCTGCGGACGCGGCAAGCTGTGAGCCGTCATTAATATTATTTTGAGCTTCGAACAGGAACGCGCGTAAATCTCCGAAAGTCGTTTCAACTTTCGATAAATTTTCTGCGGACTCTGAGCCGTTGAAAATTTTTGCGCCGTCTGCAAGCTCCTGCGCTATAGTCTTTGCGCTGCCGTCAAGTTTGGCGTCGGGCTGAGCGTTTGCTCCGAATGCTATGACTTCCTGCTCGCTGCTGTCATCGTTTAATCCCATGACAAGGCCGGAGCCTTTAACTGAAATTATATTCGCGTCGTCAACCTCGGCGTTCATGCCTTGAGTTTCGGTCTGTTCATCGCTGAGAGCTGCCTCCGCGTCATCGACTTGCTGCGCTGTCTTGTCGTTATATAAATCAGGATTATACTGCTCGGGTTCGGGCGTAATTTCAGGCTCGGGCTCTTGCTCTTGCACTGGCTCAGGCTCAGGCTCTTGAACCGGCTCGGGTTCTTGCACAGGTTCAGGAGTTACTGGCTCTGGCGTGACAGGCTCGGGCGTTGTCTCTTGCTCTTGCACTGGCTCAGGCTCGGGGTCTGATTCTGGAGTGACAGGAGCGGGCGTTGGCGCAGGAGTCGGAGTCGGAGAGGGCGACGGAGCAGGAGTCGGAGTCGGAGCGGGCGACGGAGCAGGAGTCGGAGTCGGATTGCTCACAGCTCGGCTGACTATAATTGTAACGTCCTTGCTCGCTTCTGCCGACAGTCCGTCATACTCGACTTCAGCCTTGACGCTGACGTTATACGTTCCGATTGCAAGGCTGCTGTTCACGCTCAACTTGCCGCCGTTGTCAATTAATATATTTTGCTCTGAGCCGTAAAGCGTCCATGTGATATTGCACTTCGAAGCATTAACTGCGGTATTAGGCACACCGTCTGCGTATAACGCTTTAATATTTAATTTGAAATTTGCCGATGACGCGCGGCCGGCTGTAAATCTTAAAGTATCATTGCCGGGAATATCAAAGCTTATCTCACGAGGCAAAAGTATTCCAGTTTCATCGTCGGCTCTGTAAGTCTCGCCGTCAATTTCAAATTCGCCTGTTGCAATCTTGCCGCCGTCTCCAACGTAATAATAATTATTATCAAACTTAATAATTCCGGCTGAAGTTCTAACGCCGTTTTCATAATAATAATATCCGTCGTCTTCTTTATAAATTTTATTATTCAAGAAATAATTTGCAAGCCATTCATGACGAGCTTTCAGCCATGACTTGAGCGAGCTTATCTTTGAGCTGTAAGACGCCGCGCTGACATTCCAAAGATTGTTGTTCCGTTCGATTGCACTTTGATACTGCGAAATATTATTATCGATAAACTCGTTATAAATTTTCTCAAGCTCTTGAGCTTCGCAGATCTCGGCAAATTTTTTAAAGACTGCGGACTTAAATTCGGGAATTTGCGTTAAGTAAATATAATAATGGCAAAGGCTTAAATATATGCCTTCAGAACTGTGTATCGAGTGGCCTTTATATACTCTTGTAAAGTTGCCGCTTGAATTATCAAAATCCCAAGCCGGGCCTGCGTAAAACTTGCCTGCTTTATCTTTATAATAAAAATAAACTGAGAGCTGATGAAAATCTATTGACTTCATGTACTCGTTTAAAATATAAAAATTTACAAAGCTGTTTAAGTCTATTAAATTTTTGATTTGCTCCCAGTCAAGAGTCTTTAAAGTCTCTTCAAATTCATCAAGCTTTGATTTAACACTCTCAACTGTTGAAGCGACTTCCTCAGCGTCAGTCTCGTCCTCGAGGTCGGGCTCGCGCAGCCTGAAAAATTTTCCGGCTGAAGTTTTAAGATATACATTTCCTGCCTCTCTGCGGGACTCCCAGTCCATCTCGACTAAGAAATCGTTTTTCTTCTTAATATCAACTCGATTTTCGTCTCTCTCGATCTTCTCGGTCAACAAATACATGCCGCGGTATGCGCCGTCAACGTAAACTTCAACGCGTTTATTATCCATTGTTGACTCGAGGCCTAAAGTCTTGCCCAAGTCAAGAGCAATTTTATTACGCATTAAAGTCTGGTCGTAATAGTCCGCAAGCAATACCCATTTTTTAGATTTGCCGAAGCCGAATAAATTTAGCTTGTCTGAAAATTTTATATTATAAGGCTTCTTTGCTCCGCCCGCTGTTGCGTTGCCGCGAACTTTTATCGTTGCTTTATAGCCTAAATCTTTTGAGATAACTTCTCCGCCGGCATCAACTAAAGTAATTTGCGCGGGAACTTTGCCTATGGCTTTAGTAAGAGTATTATAATATGGCTTGCCTGTCGTCTCGTTCTTAGTCGCTATAAAAAATCTCGGGATTGAATTATCATAATTAAAAATTAAATTATCAATGCAAGTCTTGAGCGCGTCTTTGTAATCATTTAAAGCTGCGAGCTGCTCGGCTGTTAAATTTTCTGAGCCGTAGCTTGTAAGCGTCGAGTTTAAATTAGTTAAGGCCTGCGTTAAATTATTTGCCGTCTCGAGCGTGCAGTAAGTCTCGTAAAAATTTGGAATAGAATTTTTGAGCGCGTTAATCTCGGCCAATAAATTTTCATACTCGTCTTGAGTTTCTGAATCGTCGGCGATTTTTGCGTACGTAATTATCCCGTTACTATTATGACTTACCCCCCCCCCCCGTTACCGTCAACGGTAGAATTACTTATTTTCCCCTCAGAGTTAGCACTTAATTCTTGAGCCTGACACTGAGAGGCTGCCGCGAAAATTAATAGAAGTGATGCAAGTAAAAATTTGCGCCGCATAAAAATTTTCTCCTTTCGAAATATAAATTAAAATTTATAAATTATTAATATTATAAGCCAGTTAAAAAATTTTGTAATTTATGATAAATTTATTATTAAGCAAAATTTTTTTGAATTTTGAAAGGAGTAGTTACGCAATGGGCAAGAGGATGAAGAATATCGGAATAATTACGTCTGGCGGAGACTGCGGAGGACTTAACGCGGTGGTTAGAGGCGCGGCCAAGGCGGCAATGTCGAGAGGCATCGGCACGTATATTATTCCCAACGGCTACGCGGGACTTTATAATCTCGTGAATTTCGACAGGCTTGTCTTGCTTGACGAAGAGCGCACGGATCACGTTAATTCACAGTTCGCAGGAAGCGACGCAGGACACAGCCGCGTTAAAATTTCAAAGATTAACGATCCGGACAAGTACGACCGCATTTCAATGGGACTGAGAAAGTTCGACATCGACGGACTTGTTATCTCGGGCGGCGACGACACGGGCAGCGTCGTTGTTGACTTAGCTGAACACGGAATCCCGTGCGTTCACGCGCCCAAGACGATGGACTTGGATCTTCAGACTTATTCAGTCGGCGGCGACTCGGCGATTAATAAAATTGCAAATATAGTTGACGATTTAAAGACAACCGGAACGACTCATAATAGAGTCATGATAGTTGAAGTCTTTGGACGCTACGCGGGGCATACGGCTTTCAGAGGCGGCATCGCGGCGGACGCGGACTGCATTTTAATTCCTGAGATTCCGGTTGACTTCGACGAAGTCTATAAGCACTTCAAGCATTATTATATCCGCAGAATTTTAAACTCGGACGTTCACGCTGGAACTTACGTAATAGTCGTAGCTGAAGGAGTCAAAGGCGAGGACGGGAAACATTTCTCGGACGGCGCAGACGGTTCGGACTCGTTCGGTCACGCAAAGCTTGCCGGAGCGGGCAAATATATTAGAGCCAAGCTTGAAGAGATGATGAGAGCCGACCCTGAGATTAAGCAGTTTATGAAGACGAGCGGCATGTACGTGCCGGGCGTGTTTGAAATTCCTGAAGTCCGCGAGGTAATCCCGAGCCATATAGTGCGTTCAGGTTCAACGTCGGCCTATGACGTAAACTT
>JAFSNU010000019.1 GCA_017447325.1 Synergistaceae bacterium
ACATAGCTTCAACATAATCTCCGGCAAATCCCCAGTCCCGTTTTGAATTTAAATTTCCTAAATATAATTTATCTTGAAGACCCAACGCGATACGCGCCGCCGCTCTTGTGATCTTTCGGGTAACGAAAGTCTCGCCTCTTAGCTCCGACTCGTGATTAAATAAAATTCCGTTGCACGCAAATAAATTATAAGCCTCGCGATAATTCACAGTGATCCAGTAAGCATATAATTTTGCCGCCGCGTATGGACTTCTTGGATAAAACGGCGTTGTCTCTTTCTGGGGCGTCTCTTGAACTTTGCCGTATAATTCGCTTGTGCTTGCCTGATAAAACCGCGTGTAATTTTCAAGCCCGGCAATGCGCACAGCCTCTAATAATCTTAACGTCCCGAGCCCGTCAGAATTTGCCGTATATTCAGGACTTTCAAACGAGACTTTAACATGACTTTGCGCGGCAAGATTATAAATCTCACACGGCTGAATTTTTAATATTAAATTAATTAAGTTCGGCGCGTCCGTTAAGTCGCCGTAATGCAAGAAAAATTTTGCGTCCGGCTCATGCATGTCCTTATAAAAATTATCGATCCTCGCAGTGTTGAATATCGAACTGCGGCGCTTTATCCCGTGAACTTCATAGCCCTTGTCTAATAAAAATTTCGTGAGCCATGCTCCGTCCTGGCCAGTAATGCCGCTTATCAACGCAACTTTTTTATTTTCGCTCATTTATATTTACCTCGATTTATTTTTAAATTTATTTTTCAGAGCATAATAATGCTTGAGCAGACCTAAAGATTTTAAAGTCCTTTGCGCGAACTGCCGGAGCTTTAACTCAAGCGGACTAATAGGCTGTTGTCTCGTGAAGAACCAATTTCTATACCATTTCCCCAAAGTTCCCATAGGCCTCATAATCTCGTGTGAATTAAAAATTTTACGCAAAAAATCATGATAATTATTTAAATTTTCTTCACAAGCTTTGACCTGCTGCTCAGTCTGCCACGGCGTGCTTACAATTTTTGCCCAGAGCTCGTCGTCCTCGTCAATCTCTTTTACTCTTGCTATTAACGCGTCAAAGTCATTATTAAAATCATTAAAATTTATAAACGCTTCCGGATTAAATTCTTCAGTGACTTTAGGATTGCCGAAATAGATCGGCACGGTGTGAGCCTGAAACGACGTCAATAATTTTTCTGTAGTGTAACCTCTAAATACAGCGTTCTCGACCGCAATGCTGAATTTATAATTTGATTTTAATTCTATGCTTATTTGCTGCCAGTTGCCTTGATTGCGCGAGCCTTGAGTATTAACGTTATTTAAATGCGGCCCGAGCGAGTCAACGCGCTTATACTCGCTTAACTTATAAAATAATTTATCGCGCGTTTCATGAGCCTGCGAGTTAGAATAAATAAAATTGCAGAATTTTAAATTATCATTCTTAACTTTATTCAGCGCGTCCTGATACGTAAAAGTGTTAATATAATTTTTAGCCCCAAGCCAAAAATTATTTGGATGAAGCCTAAACGCACGTTCGCCGTCGTTAAATAAGCTATAACAAGTTATAGAATAATCGAAAATAGTAAAATCAGGTTCGACAGCCTCGCCGCTGAGATAAATAAAAATTCTCGACCAGTCAGAGTCCTGATTGACATAATAATATTTCTTAAATTCATCAAATTCCTTATAGCTGAAGTACATAAAAGGCATTACAAAAACATACTCGGGATTTTCCGCGTCCAACACAAGCCGCGAGTTTATATCTTCCGGCGCTTTTAAATAAGCTTTAAGGCCGGCGTCTGTAGCTACACTCTCGCCGATATAATAAAATCTAATTTTATTTTCAGCCATTTTAATCTTGTCTCAGTCCTAACTTAACTAAAATTTTATGCACGGCCATTTGCCAGCCATGCCTGATTAAAAATTTTCTAACAGGAGTTTTAATTCGCTCAGTAAATTTAGTTTTAAAAATAAATTTGCGCGTGAAGTAACATCTTAAATAATTATCAGCCCAATAGCCCATAGGCACGCGCTTCTTCTTGCTTAAAGGCACGCTTAAATCAAAAATATTTTTAATAAAATTTTCATAATTCAAAACTTGCTGATTTAATTTTGCAAGCTGCTGCTCAGTATGCCACGGCGCGCTCACCATCTTTGCCCAGAGTTCGTCATTTTCATCAATCTCTTTAACTCTTGCCATAAGCGTGTCAAAATTAAAATCTAATTCATTAAAATTTATAAACGCCTCGGGATTATATAACTCGGCAGCTTTAGGATTGCCGAAATAAATCGGCACTGTGTGAGCTTTAAGCGACGTCATTAATTTTTCAGACGTATAGCCGTTTAATATCGCGTTCTCGGCCGCTATGCTGAATTTATAATTAGACTTTATATTTATGCCCACAGCCATATAGTCCCGATCCTCGCGGCTGCGCTTAGTCCCGGTATTATTCAAGTGCGGCCCGTGCGAGTCCACGCGTTTATACTCAGACAGCTTATAAAATAATTTGTCACGCATGGGATGCGCGTCTGGATTAGAATAAATAAAATTACAGAATTTTAAATTATTATTCTTAACTTTATTCAGCGCGTCCTTATACGTGAAATTATTAAACACGGGCAGCTTGAAGAAATACCCGGGCGGAAGTCTGCAAATTCTGTCATTGTCTTTTAAATCGCAATTAAAAGTCAAAGCATAGTCAAATATATTTAAATCAGGATTCAAAGCCTCGTCGCCAATAAAAATATATATGCGCTGCTTGTCTTTTAAATAAAGTTTCTTTAACGCATTAAAGCTGTCACGATTAACATACTGCCAAGTCGTAGCGAAGACATACTGCGGGTCTTCCCAGTCCTGAACCAAACGGGATTTAATATCACCGTCCAAGAACGGCCAGAGCTTTTGCAGAGAAGCTGTGTCTAACCCGCATGGATTATTATGAAGATAATACACGCGTATTTTATTATTTAAATTTTTTGTCATAATAATTTAACAGTCCTAAAAATTTTAAAATTTTACGAGCGGCTTGACGAAGCTTTAAGTCAAGCCCTTGCTTTTGAACAGGCATATTGTCAAAATACCAGTCCGCGTACCAGCTTGCCCATGTCCCGACCGGCAATCGCTTTTTATCAGCCAACGGCACATTCACATCAAAAATATTTTTAATAAAATTTTTATAATTTAAAACTTGCTGCTCATAATATTTAATATGCTCTTCAGTCCGCCACGGAGTGCTGACAATTTTTGCCCAGAGTTCATTATCTTCGTCAATCTCTTTAATCTTTGCGAGCAGCGCGTCAAGATTTTCATAATCATTTACATTTATAAATGCTTCCGGATTAAAATCTTTTGCAATATTAGGATTGCCGAAATATATCGGCACAGTGTGAGCTTTCAGCGACGTCATTAATTTTTCACTCGTGTAACCGTTAAAGCACGCGTTCTCCGCCGCGATGCTGAATTTATAATTTGACTTTAACTCTATGCTTATTTGCTGCCAGTTGCCTTGATTGCGCGAGCCTTTAGTATTAACATTATTTAAATGCGGCTCTAACGAGTCAACGCGCTTGTACTCGCTTAATTTATAAAATAATTTGTCTCGCAGCTCATGCGCATTTGGATTAGAGTAAATAAAATTACAAAACTTTAAATTATTATTTTTAATTTTATTTAACGCGTCCTGATGCGTGAAATTATTTTCATCGTGAAAGTTAAAGAACAGCGCGGGCGGTATGCGGCAAATTCTGTCGCGGTCCCGCAAATCGCCGTTAAAAGTCAAAGCATAGTCATATATATTTAAATCAGCCTCAAGTGCTTCATCGCCGAACAAAATATATATTCTTGATTTATCTTTTAAATAAAGCTCTTTGAATTTATTAAATAATTCTTGATTTAAATATACTCGTGAAGTTGCGAAAACAAATTCCGGGTCTTCATCGTCCCATTCTAAATTTGAAATTATGTCTTCGTCTAAATAACGCCAGTAATTTTTTAGTGAAGCTATATCATTTACAAAATCATGAAAGAAGTAAACGCGTATTTTATTTGCGTCTTGCGTCTTGCGTCTTGCGTCTTGCGTCTTGCGTCTTGCGTCTTGCGTCTTGCGTCTTGCGTCTTGCGTCTTTTCCAGACTACCACATTTTAGCGCAAAAATCAACGTTATTCCTCCCGATTTTAATTTATAAAATTTAAAATTTATTATATAACAAAAATTCCCCTGTTTAAGATTTATTAAAGCAGGGGAATTTAATTTTTAAAATTTAATTAATTCTTCAAGCTCTCAAGATTTTCATTAAGTCTCTTAATCTGAGCTTCGCCCTCGCTGACACGCGCGCGCTCTTTCTCCACAACTTCTTTCGGAGCTCTTGCTGCGAAGTCCGGCTTGTCTAATTTAGCTTTGCTCGCCGCAACGTTCTTCTCAATCTTTAAAATTTCTTGAGATAAACGCACGATCTCAGCATTAACATCTAAAATATCACCGACCGGCAGGCTTATCTCGATATTGCCGACGACGCTTGACAAACTCGCGGCAGGTCTCGGCGCAGCATGAGGCAATATGTCAACGCCCTTAATTCTGCAAAGCCTCGAGATCTGATCGACCGAGAAGTTTAACATGTTCGCGACTTTCGGCGTGTCAACTCTAATTACAACTTTGTTTAACAGCTGCGACGGCGCGACGCGTGCCTCGGCTCTTAAATTTCTAACGGCGCGTATAACATCCTGCAAAATTCTCATCGAGCCGGCCTCGTCGTCAAATCTTAAAAATTTATTTTCAACCGGCCAAGGACTTTGCATTATAGAAATTTCGCCGTAGCCGAACGCCGCCCATAACTCTTCAGTCACAAACGGAATAAACGGGTGCAATAACGGCAATATAGTTTTAAAAACTTCCTCAAGCACGCCCGCGGCAGTCTTGCGGCGCTCCTCGCCCTCGTCGCCTTTCAGTGCCGGCTTGCTCATCTCCAAATACCAGTCGCACACGTCACCCCAGACAAAGTCATATAAGCCTCTTGCAGCTTCGCCGATATTATACTCGTTAATAAAATTAGTCGTAGAAGCTATAACTTCCTGACAGCGCGTTAATATCCACTTGTCTTGAATATGCAATAAATTTTTGTCGATAAAATGTTTTTTGTCGTCCAAATTCATTAACGCAAATCTCGCGGCGTTCCAGAGCTTATTCATAAATAATCTGTAAGTCTCGATTTTATTTGCGCTTAATAAAATATCGCGGCCTTGTGTTGCTAACGCTGCAAGTCCCATGCGCAGAGCGTCCGCGCCGTATTTATCGATCATCACCAACGGGTCTATAACATTTCCGCGCGACTTGCTCATCTTAATGCCTTTCTCGTCGCGTATCAACGAGTGAATATAAACGTCTCTAAAAGGCACGTCGTCCATGAACTCAAGCCCCATCATTATCATTCTCGCGACCCAGAAGAATATAATATCAAAGCCCGTAACCATTAACGAAGTCGGATAAAAATATTTTAATTCGGGTGTCTCGTCCGGCCAGCCCATAGTCGAGAACGGCCATAATGCGCTGCTGAACCAAGTATCTAACACATCTTCATCCTGTTTAATATTTTTGCTGTGGCAATGCTCGCACTCGGTCGGGTCAGTCTCAGCCACTGTGACATGGCCGCAGTCGGCGCAAGTCCAAGCCGGTATTCTGTGTCCCCACCAGAGCTGCCTTGAGATGCACCAGTCGCGTATATTTTCCATCCAGTTAAAATAAGTCTTCTCCCACTGCTCCGGAATCCATTTAATTCTGCCGTCCTTCACGGCCTGAACGCCCCGGTCAGCAAGCGGCTTCGTCTTCACGAACCACTGATCCGACAGATAAGGCTCAACGACCGTGCCGCAACGCTGACAGTGTCCGACAGAGTGCTTTATGTCTTCAACTTTAATTAATAATCCCTGCTGCTCAATATCTTTAACGACAGCCTCGCGGGCTTCTTCGATCTTCATGCCCTGATACTTGCCGGCGTTCTCGTTCATGATGCCCTTGTCGTCAATAACTTGAATTTGTTCAAGATTATGATTAAGCCCGACCAAAAAGTCATTTGGATCATGCGCCGGAGTAATTTTAACGCAGCCCGTTCCGAACTCCGGATCGACCATATTGTCTTCAATAATTTCAATCTCGCGATTAACTAAAGGCACGCGGACTTTCTTTCCGATTAAATGTTTATATTTCTCAGATCTGGGATGAACTGCGATTGCAATATCGCCGAGTATAGTCTCCGGTCTCGTCGTCGCGACAGTCAGTCCCCATTCGCCGTTAATCTCGCCGTCAACGAATAAATATTTTACATAATAAAATTTTCCGTCGGCCTCTTTATACTCGACTTCCAAATCTGATATAGCAGTCTGGCATCTTGGACACCAGTTGACTATATAGCGGCCTTTATAAATCAAGCCCTTTTTATACAGCTGCACGAAGTCATGTCTAACAGCCCGCGAAAGTCCCTCGTCGAACGTAAAACGCTCGCGCCGCCAGTCGCAGGAATTTCCAAGCCGCTTCATCTGCTCGATGATTTTATTGCCGTAAATATTTTTCCATTCCCAGACTTTCTCGACAAACTTCTCACGGCCTAAGTCATGGCGAGTGATGCCCTGTTTAGCCAACTCTTTCTCTACTACATTCTGCGTCGCAATTCCCGCGTGGTCAGTGCCGGGCAGCCATAAAACGCTGTAGCCCTGCATACGCTTAAATCTGCACATAATATCTTGAAACGTGTGATCAAACGCATGTCCGACGTGCAGCGAGCCCGTGACATTAGGCGGCGGAATTACAATGCTGAAAGCCTTTTTGTCATGCTCGATCTCGGCGTTAAACAAGCCCTTATCAAGCCATGTCTGATACCACTTCTGCTCGAGTTCGTCCGGCGAATAATTTTTCGCAAGATTTTTATTTCTCTCCAATTTATAACACCCTTTATAAAATATATTTTATTTCCAAAATAATAAATTTTTATTCTTATTCATATTGTCAATGCTCATATTTACTTTGTCAACGGAGATCGCAACCGCATCAATCTATCTCTTAAGCTTTGTTTTGAGGGCTTTACTCGATCATCAAGCATTGCGTCGAGAACTTGCAATTTGCTTTTAAATTTTGCCTCAATAACTTCCAACTCGCTGTCAAATTTTGCCTTGAGAACTTGCAGCTCACTGTCAAATTTAATCTCGAGCAGTTTTATCTTGCTTTCAAGTCGCGCATTATCTGCTTTCGCTTCAAGTATGGAATTTTTTATCAGCATCTCCATGCGATCCATTCGCGCGTCAAATACTTCTTTTGAAACATACCCGTCATATTTATACGTACGCGCTTCCTCCGCCATGTTATCCGCCTCCTCATTTAAATTTTAATTTAAAAATTTTCTATATTATAAACTATTAATAATTATAATTTTATTTTATTCAGCAGGCCGATGCGCTTATTAATTATAAAAATCTGCCGCCCCGCCGGCTCAGCTAAATTATTTTCTTGTGCGCTCTCTTGCTTTAGGCTTGGGCTTTTTAGCTAAAGAATTCGGCTTGACCGCTTGGCCTTTAAGCTCAGCTATCTTGTCGCGAAGACTTGCCGCACGTTCAAAGTCTAATTTCTCGACAGCGTCCCACATTAACCTTTCAAGCTCAGACAAATTATACTCAATAACTTTTGCATCCTGCTTAACTCTGCCGGATTTATTATTTTCTTGAGCATAAGCTGCGGCAAGTTCCGGCGGAAGCAAATTAACAACGCTCTTGCTAATGCTCTTGGGCGTGATATTATGAATTTTATTAAATTTAATTTGCTTTTCACGCCTGCGCTTCGTCTCGCTCACGGCCTTTTTAATTCCGTCAGTTATATTATCCGCATATAAAATTACTTTGCTGTTAATATTTCGCGCCGCGCGTCCCATAATTTGAATTAAAGATCTGTAAGACCTTAAATAGCCCTCGCGGTCAGCGTCAAGAATCGCAACCAAAGTTACCTCCGGCAAGTCCATTCCCTCGCGCAGTAAATTTATTCCGACCAAAACTTGAATATCGCCGCCGCGCAAATCTCTTATCAATTCAGCCCGTTCAAAAGTGTTAAGCTCCGAGTGAATGTATTTAACTTTAAATTTTAAATCGCTTAAATATTCGGCCAAGTCCTCGCTTGAGCGTTTAGTCAAAGTTAAGACCAACGCCCGTTCGCCCTTGTCAGCTATAACTCTTAATTTTTCTATTAAATCATCAACTTGATTGAGAGCCGGCAAAATTTCAACTTCAGGATCAGGAACGCCGGTCGGCCTGATAATTTGCTCGACTACTTGAGACGAGTTCGCAAGCTCATAATCGCCGGGCGTCGCCGAGACAAACACAGCCTGGCGCATATGCTCCTCAAACTCTTTAAACTCAAGCGGACGATTATCAAGGCAAGACGGCAGCCTGAAGCCGTTATCAACTAAAACTTGTTTACGCGCTCTGTCGCCGTTGAACATTGCTCGAACTTGCGGCAGCGTGATATGCGACTCGTCGATAAACATTATAAAATCTTCCGGAAAGAAATCTATCAACGTCCCGGGCGGCTCGCCGTGATTACGCCCGTCTAAATATAACGAGTAATTTTCAATTCCGGAGCAGTAGCCGGTCTCCGCAAGCATCTCCAAATCATATTTAGTCCGCATCTTTATTCTTTCAGCTTCAAGAAATTTTTTGTTATTAATAAAATTCTGCTCTATGCTCTCGAGCTCCTGCTCTATCAGCGGCGCAGCTCTTGCTATTGCGTCAGTCTGAGTCACGTAATGCTGCGCGGGAAATATCGATGCTTGATTTAATCGCTCTAACAAATGGCCAGTAAGCGGCTCTATTAAATCTATGCGCTCTATCTCGTCATCATAAAACGTCACGCGAATACAATTCTCGTCATACGCCGGAAAAATTTCTATCGTGTCGCCGCGAACTCGAAACTTGCCCGGCTCTAAAACTAAATCATTGCGATCGTAATAATTTTCAAGCAGCCGCTCCATAAACTCCCGATGCTCTATTTGCTCGCCGACTGCAAATCCAAATATCGCATTTTCATAATTTTCGCGCTGCCCCAAGCCGTAAATGCACGACACGCTCGCAACGACTATTACATCACGACGCTCTATTAAAGCTTTAGTCGCCGCAAGTCTTAACTTTTCAATTCGGTCATTCACCGACGCGTCCTTTTCAATATAAGTATCGCTCGACGGAATATAAGCCTCGGGCTGATAATAATCGTAATAGCTCACGAAATAATGCACGGCGTTTTCCGGGAAAAAATTTTTGAACTCGCTGTAGAGCTGTGCCGCCAAAGTTTTATTATGCGCGAGTATTAAAGCAGGCCGGTTTAAATTCGCAATCACATTCGCCATAGTAAAAGTCTTGCCGCTGCCCGTCACGCCCATTAAAGTCTGAAATCTATTATCAGCCTTAACGCCCTTTATCAACGCGTCAATCGCCTCGGGCTGATCTCCTGAAGCCGGCCAGTCCGAGTGTAAAATAAATTTTTTATTAATCATAATTTTCTATGCTAAAATAATTTTAAATATTTTATTAATTCAAACTTTTCAAAAACTAAACTCAAAGTTTTTCAACTACATTTTCAACTACAAAAGCATTAAATAAATTTAGCTGCTGCAATTAATTGCACCCGCGTTTACAAAAATAAACTCACAAAAAAATTCTCCGGCCATGAAAGTTTGACGGCCAGAGAATTTTAAATTTAAATTTTTAATTTTAAAATTAAATTACGCCTGAGCTGCTTTAGCTATGCGAGCTTTCTTCAGCCAGTCTTTGCCGTCAACGCAACGCGCTACCATGAACGACACGACGTAATCTCCTGCCGCGTTAATCATCGTCGCCGGCGGGTCAACTAAATTTCCAATGGCAACGACGATCGGGAACGCAAGCTCCATTTGATTCGGGAAGAACACCGCGCACAAAATATATTCGCCGATGTATCCGCCGCCCGGGACGCCGCTCATTCCGACCGAAGCTAAAATAGCGACAAGAATAATTAACGGCATCTGCGAGAAAGTCAACGGCTGGCCTAATACTCCCATGACAAACGCGACTTTTAATATAATCGCCGCGCTCGAGCCGTCCATGTGCATCGTCGCGCCCAAGGGCAGCACTATGTCAGAAATATCTTTAGATATTCCGGTCTCAGCCGCAACGTCCATGTTAGTCGGGATAGTTGCAACGGACGAGCATGTTCCAAGCGACACGACCGCCGGACGCGTAATATGCCTGAACATCTCGCGCACGCCGTCGCTTCCTGCTCCAATCCACGCCATGAGCGGGAACATAGTGAAAACATATATAAAGCAGAACGGATAATAAACTATTAACGCCCTCGCGTAGCCTTCCGTGATCATAGGCCCGTAGCTCGCGACTAAGTCTGCAAAGATTGCAAAAAATGCTATCGGCGCGTAATACGTGACTATGCCGACAAACTTCATCATTACTAAAGTCATTTGGTCAAGCCATTTCATAATCAAGCTCGCCTTTTCGCCGCAGAAATTTACTGAGAAGCCAAATAAGATCGAGAAGACGATTAACGGCAGCATCGCGCGTCTGCTTAATAAGCCCGCGAAATCGTCAACCGTGAAGAAATTTACGATAAGCTGCGTGAAGCTTGCATGCTCTCCGACGGCCTCGCTTGCAGTCTCAGTCCACGCGGTCAAGACCGGCGGAAAGATCATGACTAAAACAAAATAAATTGCTCCGGCTATCGCTGCCGTGATAACAAAATTTAATATAGTCATGAACATAATTTTACCGGCGCGTGCGCGGCTCTTAATATTCGCAATAGCTCCGGCCACCGACGCAAACACCATCGGCACGACGACGCAGAACATCATTCTAATAAAAATAGTGCCAAGAAACGCTATGCTATGTCCGCCCTCGGGATTAACCCAGCCGAAAAACGCTCCGGCTACCATTGCCGCAACCAGGATTGTCAGGAATAAATAATTCTTTGCCACAGACTTTGCTTCCATGAAAAATTTTTCATCCTTTACTTTAAATTTAAAAATTTATTTATACTTTAACACATTTTAATTTAAAATTTATATAAAATTTTCAAGTCTTGCAGAGCTTAAATTAAAATTAAATTTCTAAAAAATATTTCGCGGCCTCTTCATTGCCTCGAAAATTTAAATGCAGATAAGACGCCAAAATATTTTTGCCAGCATAGCCGCCGGGATAAACTTTGCCCGTTCTTAATCTCTTAAACTTAAACGCGTAGCTAAAATCTTTATCGTCTTTATCTAACGGCTCAAAGCTCGAGAAATGAAATTCATGACCGCGCAGTATACTGCCTTTAACGCCCAAAATATTATCGCTTAAAGCCTCGCACTCGACGTAGCCGACGGTCTGTAATTTGTCGTTCATCCTGCAGCTCGCATTAATTAATCCAAGCATGTTATATTTATTATTATCAAAGTCGACTAAATATTTGCTCAAATACATCATGCCGCCGCACTCGGCTAAAATTTTTAAATTTTTATTATTAACAGCGTCAATAATGCTTTCGCGCATTGAGCTATTAGCCTCGAGTTCACGCGCAAAAATTTCGGGGAAGCCGCCGCCGAACATTGCCGCATTAATATTTTCCGGCAAATTTTTATCTTTCAACGGACTGAAATAAATTAACTCAGCGCCTAAGCTCTCCAAATATTCAAGGCTGTCGGGATAGTAAAACGTGAACGCCTCGTCCCGCGCAACGGCGAGCCTAAAATTAAAGTTCTTCCTATTATATATAGCATTATTTAAATTATTTTTAACTTCAAGCTCCGGCGCAGCTCTTGCAATTTCTAATAATTTATCAATATCAACTCCGGACTCGACGGCAAGTCTCGCCGCTTCAATATGCTCAAGCTCTGAAATATTTTGTTTAGCTAACTCTTCAGCCGGCAGCAAGCCCAAGTGACGCTCAGGAATTTTTAAATTATTATCACGCTTAACTGCTCCGATTAATTCAATATTAACGCGCTTTAGTCCCTGCGCTATCATGTCTCTATGCGAGTCCGAGCCGACGTTATTTAAAATCACTCCGGCTAAATTAATATCTTTATCATACTCTCGGAAGCCAAGCGCAACAGCAGCCGCGCTCTCGCCCACCGATTTAGCATTAACAACTAATATAACCGGAATATTTAATAATTTTGCAATGTCAGCGCTTGAGCTGATGCCGTTCTTGCCGCCGTCGTACAAGCCCATTACGCCCTCAACTAAAGCAAATTCATAATTATTAGCAGTGCCGCAAAATAATTCGTAAACTTTTTCGCGCGAAGTCAGCCACGTGTCTAAATTATAAATTTTGCACTTGCCGGCTCGCCTGTGATGCTCGGGGTCAATATAATCAGGCCCGGCCTTGTAGCCTATAGTTTTAACTCCGCGCTTATGCAAAGCAGCCAACAGCCCGCTGACTATAGTAGTCTTGCCGGAGCCGCTGCCCGCCGCCGCGATCAAAACTCTTGGAATTTTTAAATTCATGCTTAATTTTTAAAATTTAAAATTAATTTAAAGCTTTATTATTGCTGTTATTTAAAGTCTCTTCCCATGTGATGAACGAGTGATAATAAACTTCGTCGTTGTCGTCGAGTCCGCGCGTGATCTCAGTGATATGAGTATGCTTCGCGTTCACTTGCTCTAAGACATATTTTACGGCGATCATCGGCTCTGTTTTAGCTCCGCAGGTATAAATATCGAGAGCCATGTAATTTACTTCCGGCCAAGTGTGGACTGACAAGTGCGACTCGCTGATAACAACGACGCCGCTGACTCCGTTAGGCGGGAAACGATTAAACGAGACAGACCAGACTTGAGCGTGAGCTCTCCTTGCTGCCTCGACCAAAATATCTTGAAGACGCACAACGTTCGTAATAGTATCATCGCAGCCGGAAGCCTCAACGATGAAATGCACACCCTTTGGCGACAACTAACCAAGCCTCCTGATAAAATTTATTTTAATTTAATAAATAAAATTTTTTGTATTTTAATTTTAAATTAAATGCTTGTCAAACTTGATTAATTATTAATTTTTAATTATTAATGATTGCTCAGCACGATAATTTTTTCGCGCTGATTTTCAAGCACTGAGAACGTGTTATTAGGCAGAGGCGGAATGAAATTATTAGATTTATCTACAACTAAAAAATATCTCGCCGCATCCTGCCACGCTAAAGAAATATTATTGTCGCCAGCTCTAAAATTTTTCGCAGCGACGCCATCGATCTCCGGACTGTTTTGTGATAAGACATAATCGCCTAACGAATAGAAATATAATGACGGCCTGTGCATGTCATACTGAATCATTAAATTATTTTGCTTTAAATTATCGCGCAAAATTAATCCGCTCTCTCGTAACGAGAAATTAGACGCGGCCAGGTCAAATATTCCGGCTAAAGGCATTAGGCATGCAAGAGCCGCGAGCATGATATAGCGCGTGATTTTAATAATTTTGCGCTTACGTGCAAAATAGCGGCTTATAATTATAAAAATAAAAATAAACACCGCCCACGGGATTAATGACATCTCAGAGCCCTTTAAAATAGGCGTGAACTTCCAAGCGCAGGGCAGCGCGATAAATATAATTAAAATTAAAATTAAAGAATTTAAAGCCGCCGAGTTCTGTAATTTTGCAAAACGTTTTGTCTCGAGCCATTCGTTCAGCGAGTCGCCGATTAACGCTCCCGCCGCCGGGACGCAGGCAGTCATCATTAATAAATCGCCGGATATAATTGCAAACACAAAAAATATTAACAGCCAGAACGCCGTGAATAAACGCGATTCAAAGCCGTATAAACTTAAACTTTCAAGCTCAAATAAATTTTTCGGCAGCACTTCACAGAACGCAAGAATTAAAAATCCAAGCCACGGCGTGAACGCAAATAATATAATAAATATATAATTTAAAAAATTAAAATCTATTAACAGCGGCGATTTATAAAGCATTAAATTTAATATTGGCGAGTTTAATATAAACAGCAAAATTATATAACTTGCAATAGCTATAAACGCGCTTAAAACTGCAAGCTTATTTTTAAACGCGAGCTTTAAAATTTCAAAATCCTGAATTAACAGTGAGAATAAAAATAAAGTCAGCCAAGGCATGATTAAGCCTTCCGGGCCTTGAATAATAAATGCGCTTATAGACGCTATATAAACCCATAAAAATTTAAAATTAATAAATCCGGCCAGCGCAAAGCCCATGCAGCAGGCATATAAACTATAGCTTGCAGACAACTGCGACGATACAAAACATAACGTCATGCTTGCTGAAATTATCGCCGCTAAAATTCCGCTGCGCCTTGTCTCAGTGCTTAAATACGCAGCAAGCGCAATTAAAACGCCGCTCAAGGCCGGCCAAAATCTTACGGCAAATTCATTCCAGCCGAAAATTTTTAGAGACAAAGCATTAAGCAGCCATAAGCCTAAAGTTTTGCCGGTAAAATTTATAAGGCCGATCTTAGGCGTTAAATAATTAGAGTGTGACAGCATGTTTAAACTCACGGACGCGTTCACGCCCTCGACAGCGTCAAACAGCCCGTGATCTCCGATGCCGCGCAGATAAATATATAATAAAATCGCAGCTAAAGAGATAATAAACATAACGCGCTCGTTCATGATCTCTTTAAATTTTCTTAACACTTAAAATAAATCTCCTGTTATTAATTATTAATATTAATTTTATTAATTTATTAATTATAATATAAATTAAATTCTAACTATTATTATTAACAAAGTCCGCCGCCTGCTCAGGACTCCAGCCGATCGAGATAAGCTGCTTAATAATAGTTTTGAAAGCTTCATTTCGGCCTTTGACAATACCCTCATTTAGCCCCTCAGCATAGCCTTCAGCGTAAGCTTCATTAAAGCCGCGTTGTCTCTCAGCTTCAAATTCTTCGCTAAACAACTTGTGTAATACGTCCATTGCGGTCATTGCGTAATTCGACCTTTCTCATTAAGGCCTCGGCGTCTTTTTTACTCCAGCCCTCAGATATTAACGTGTCAAAAACGTTTTTGCGATACTCATTGCGAGCTTCATTTCGACCTTCATCGCGTCCCTCATCACGGCCCAGCTGTCTTTCTGTTTTAAATTCCTCTTGAAACAACTTCCGTAAAATTTCCATTGCCTTAATGTGTAAGCGCACCTTCGACAAAGTCCGCCGCCTTCTCAGGGCTCCAGCCAATCGAGATAAGCTGCTTAATAAAATTTTTGCGATCTTCATTTCGAGTTTCATTTCGGCCTTTGACAAAGCCCTCATTTAGACCCTCAGCTCGTCCCTCATTTAGCAACTCATCGCGCTCAGCCATTAATTCCTCTTGAAACAACTTCCGTAAAATTTCCATTGCCTTTTTATCTCCTTTCAGTGATTCATAAAACTCAGGATTTAACGCCATGGTCACACGCAGCAGCGCTTCCTTGTCCTCTTCGTTGCATTCCTTATAAAATACAAACTTCAAGTCCTCGCGCTTGGCGTTCTTCACTAAAGTTTTAAACGTCTCGTAGCCTTCAGGCTCAAGCCTCGACGCAACGACAACCTGCGCCGGTATGCACACAGCCCCGGTAACTTTATAAATTCCCGGGCAAGCCTCTTCAATCTTCAAGCCAAGACGTTTCAATTCTTCGAACATCTTTTCAGGATAAACATGCCTGAAGATCGAAACCGTCAGCTCATCCGCAGGACGCTCGTTGACTTTATTGCCCAAGCTTTTATATAAACACGCATAAGCCTGAACTTTGTAAAAATCATCGACGCTTAACTTATCCGCAGGCGATTTATATTCTAAAACATTATATTTCCTAAAAAATTTGCCTATCGGATCTTTTAATATATTCTTGTCCGCATTATTTATAATAAGCATGTCAAGACGCACGGGCTTGTCGCCGAGCTCGACTTCCTGCGAGAACGAGAAATTAACGCCGTCAATATTAAATTCAATCCGCATCGCAGCGTAAAAGCCGCTGTGATAGTCAATCTTTTCTTTCTTTTCTTTATTCTCGCCCTTCAAATTTTCACCGCCGTTATTAATATTTAATTTAAAATTAATTTAACTATAATATATAATAAAATTTAAAATTTTTAAATTTAAAAATAAAGGCAGGTTGATTAAAAAATGGAAGTAAGGACAGCAGTATTATTTATAATAATCTCGTACTTTATCGGTTCTTTGCCGACGGGATACTTGGCCGCAAAATTTGTAAAAGGCATTGACATCCGCACTATCGGCTCGGGCTCTATCGGCGCGACGAACGTGCGGCGTTTATTAGGCCAAGGCTGGGCCGTCTTCGTTGCTTTAGTCGATATGTTAAAGGGCGCGTTCGCATTATTATTAGCAGCTCACGCCGGCACTGCCTCGTCGCCTGAGCTTTTAGCTCTCTCAGCATTTGCAGTTGTAATCGGTCATAATTATCCGGTATGGTTAAAATTTAAAGGCGGGAAAGGCGTCGCCACGACTTACGGCACAATGTTCTTCGTATGGCCTTATAATTCTTTTGCGATAGTCTTAATGTGCGGAGCTGTCTGGTATGGAGTTATGAAGGCAAGCCGTTATGTCTCGCTCGCGTCAATGCTCTCGCTTGCGTGCATGCCGATATTCTTTTATATGCTTGACGCTCCTTTAGCCTTTACGCTTCTTGCCGCTACTCTTGCCGCGCTCTCGATCTTCAGACATAGATCTAATATAGTAAGATTAATTAACGGCAATGAGAACAAAGTTAAATAGCCGACCGCGTGTGCAGCAGTCAAAAATTAAGATGAACTGCAGTCTTTCGGTTTTAGGGCGACGCATTAACATAAAGTTCATTAAGCCTCCTTAATCTTTAAAAAAGGCGTAAGAGATTTTAATTAATTAATTTCTAATTTTTATTTTTAATGGGAGATTTTTAGTATGAAGTTACATAAAATTACAAAAATAATTTTAATCTTTGCTGTCGTTGCCGTCTTAGCTGCCGGTCAGACGATGGCGCAGGCTTATCCAACGGAAAAAGTTTCCGGCGGCTATACAGTCGGCGGCACAAATTACGATTTAATTAAGGGCACTTTCATGTTCCCGTCATATGTTCAGCAAGACGGAGATAAGACAGTTGAGGACATTGCCGCAAGATTTTATTACTCGGACGGATTTTTTGACGCTGACCCGAATAATTATAATCCTCATCTTGCAACGCTCTCAATGTGCATGAGCATGGCAGGCGCTTATTCACACGTCGGAGGGAAAGGCGCTTCAGTTGATTATTCTAATAAATGGAAGAATATTAATCAGTTCATGCAGGACATCGGAGCTGAAAATATTTACAGAAATTTTTATAACCAGATACGTCCTCAGACTGACAGTCTCGGCGTGACGATCGCCGCAAAAACTTATTTGGGTGACCGTAAGCTTTTAATTATTGCACCCCGCAGTTCCGAGTACGAAAAGGAATGGGCAAGCAATGTGACCGTTGGCGAGAGCGGCGAAGCTCAGGGATTTAGAGAAGCAGGCGAGATACTCTTTAACGAAGTTCAAAAATATCTTGAAAATAATGCAGAGGCAAAGACTGCCAGCGATAACGGCAAACTCGATTTTTGGGTTGCAGGGACTTCACGCGGAGCTGTTGCGGCAAATTTAGCGGCAAAGCGTCTCGTTGATAGTTATGTTCAGAATAACAGCGGCAACAGGGTCTTTGCATACTGCATCGAGACGCCCGCAGGCGGTTTAGACAGCGAGTTAAAATCCGGCTCTGATTACAAGTGCATTCATAATATAGTGAACTTAAACGACATAGTTCCTCATCTTGGGCCGAACGACGGAAAGTATATGTTTTTCAAGCGTTACGGCATTGACCATTACATGCCCGGTTCAGAGGCAAATTACACCAGCGGATCATCCGACAATCAATATTATTCAACATCTCATGCGGACTACAGCGCTGCTAAAGCAAAGATGGCCGTTCAGCTTAAAGCTGTAAATCCTCTTGTAATTTTCGATGACAGTTTCAAGACCTGGGGGCTGAATGTTAATATCGACGAAATGGTAAAATCAAAGAAATTTTTCAAAGAGGGAGATTATATCCCGATGAATGAATTTCTTGGCACGTTATTCTCTAAATATTTCACAATCTGGACTGAGATGAGCCGGACTAAATATACGAACGGGCTTCAGGTTGCAGTTCGGGATTTTGCTGAGATCGTCTTTGACTGCACGCCGTCGCAGGTGCAGGAAGTCAGGGACAGATTTGATAAATTATGGAGGGATACAGCAAACAAGATAGATTTAATCATGATTGCTGTATCTTCGCTTGGGGAATGGCATAAACCGGATTTTCAGTACAGAACTGAATACATGAACAGGATGGTTGACAAACTTAAAAAATTTAAAGTTTTCGATTCTCTTAATCTGTCAAGTGCAAAAAAGCAGAAGCTCCTTGAAGTCGATATGCCGTGCATTATTGATTTTATTATGAGATTTGCCTCTAATGACGCCCTCAATGATTTTTACAACACAGGCGGCGGCTTAACTCAGATTTTGACGTTCATGTTAAATTCCAGCAATATGTTTATAAATCATGTACCTGAAATTTCGCTTGCATGGCTTCGCTCTTACGATTCGCTTTACGCTGACGAGACCGAGCGCGTCACTGTCCAAAGTGTTGCTGAATATAAGATACCCAGTATTTTAAATTCAGCAAGCGACAAGATCGTCACTGAAATTGCGGCCGTTGATGATATTTTCGTCGAACACGGGACAGCTCCGGCAACAGCACTGCCAAGTACAGTAAAGGCCGGTACAAGCAGCGGAGAGATCGTAGATCTTTCGATAGACTGGGACACGGCGAATGCAGTATATTACACCCCGAGTTACTCTTTGAGCGGCGGGAGTTTATGGGAAAAAGTTGCATACGCCGATGCTCTCAACAAGACCGATCAGCTCATGGTTGTATTCAATGGAACAGTTAAAGCATCATCCGGCGTTACAATTTCCAGCGATGTAAAAACTGCTGTAACGGCCAGCGTGCATATTGCCGGACTTGAGAGACTTGCTCCGCCTTACGCATCACTGTTTGACGGAGAATACAGCGGCCCGCAGACGATTACACTCCAATGCGAGGACGGCGGAACAATAATATACGGCGTATCTTATTTCGACGGAACAAGCAGCGGAGATTCAGACGTTAAAGAATACAGCGGCCCGATTACAATCGGATCAAAAGCAGCTGATAAGCCGATAGCATACGCGTTATATGCTTATGTTAAGAGCGAT
>JAFSNU010000168.1 GCA_017447325.1 Synergistaceae bacterium
GGAGTCTGTGGATAAACGTCAGTCTTGTCGGAGCTAAAGCTGAGCGTTCCGGTTAATAAATTTACGGAGCTTGCGCTGCTGCTCGCCTTGTAGTCAAGCTTGATGTTTATATCTGAATATACTTTATTAAATAAAAGTACTATCACGTCAGAGCTAATATATCCGGCTTTCTGCGCAATTCCCGAAAGAATATAAGACATCTGCGCATTAGATTTCCAGTAGGACGTTGAGCCTGAGTTCGTGAGCGTCAAAGTGGTCGTATGATCTCCGCTCGTGACTTCAATCTGAAAATCGCTGTTGTCCTTCGTCGGATAGCCGTCCGCTAATTTGCCGTTCTCATACTTGAAATGCCATTTAGTGATATCAAAATTAGCACGGGCATTGAACGGAGTTTCCAAGCCGGATGTTAAGACAATATCCTGCTGTGTTATACTTTTAAAGATATTATAAATTACGCCCTGGTCGTTTGAAGAATTGTACAGCGGGATAATGTCTTGAACTGCCGCCATGATAGCACTGTCGCTGCTCGCGATACTTGCAATCTCCTGCATTCTGTCAACGATCTCGCCGAACGTATCCGCAAATCTCTCCATCTGGCTCGTGCTTGAATGATGCGAACTTCCGCCGCAGCCGCCGGACGTCAATGCAAACAGCGCTAATACAAAAACTACTAACACAAAATTAAATTTGCGCTTACTCATAATAAATAAACACACTCCTTAAATAAAATTTAATTTATTTTACAACAAAATTTAATTTTTATTAACGCCATTTCGCGATCTCGTCTAAAAATATTTTGCCGTACTGCTTGGCCTGAGATTTTCGAACATGTTCAAGGCTCATAAGTTCGCTCATCGTTCGCGGCCTTTGCTCTGACATTTCATGAAGAGCTGAATCATAAAAAATTCTGAACGCCGCAATCTCTTCATCATGCGCAATTTTTAAACGTAATTCTCTTAAAGCTTTAAATAACTCGTTGCTGTGCGTCTTGTCATCAAGCTTGAAAATTTTTAAAGGCTGCCTCGTGCTTCTGTAATCGCTCTGCTTGTCTCTGGCTTGAGCTTGAGCTTTTGCTTTAACTTCCATAAAGACTTGCTCGCCGTTAAAGACTGCCTCGCGCTTCTCGTCAACAGTGCATAGCCGCGAATATTTATTTGCAGTCAAATATAAATAGCCTTTGTCTATTAAATATGCTATATAGCCGCCGATTTGCGAGGCCGGAGTTCCGCGCATCGCTCCGTAAGTTTTAATTTGATCAAGCCCTAAATTATACACGCTCTCGTCCTGTGAGCCGGTTAATAATCTTATTATCGCGCCGATGCCCAAGCCTGAGCCGAATTTTAATTCAACTCGCCTCACTGCCGACAAAATTTTTTGAGCCTCAAGCGTAATATCTTTTACTATAATTTTATTTCGCTCTTCAAGCTTCTCATATTTTTTATAATTATCAGCGCGTGATGTTTTAGATTTAGATTTTTCAAGCTTTGAATTTAAAGCAGCCTTAAACGCGTTGACTTTGTCGCATGTGCTGCAGTTATCGCATCTATTAGGCGGCGTCTCTCCGAAGTAACGCAAGAGATACGCTCTTAAACAGCCTTTAGACTTGCAATAATTTTCAATCTGAGCTAAACGCCACAGGTCGCGTCTCTTTATGAACTCCCGCTGCTCGTCCGTGAGCATCTCGTTCTCGAGCGAATTTTTATAATTATGATCTATAAAATGTTTCGCGGTCATTATGTCGCTCATGTCATACATTAATAGACAGTCTGAATTTTTTCCGTCGCGTCCTGCGCGTCCTGCTTCCTGATAGTAGCTCTCGATCTCCTTCGGCATGTTATAGTGAACAACAAATCTAACGTCCGGCTTGTCAATTCCCATTCCAAAGGCGTTGGTCGCGACAATAATTTTAACTTTATTATTTATAAAATTCTCTTGATTAATTCTGCGCTC
Organism: Synergistaceae bacterium; assembly: GCA_017447325.1. Classification (GTDB taxonomy): domain Bacteria; phylum Synergistota; class Synergistia; order Synergistales; family Aminobacteriaceae; genus JAFUXM01. The sequence continues at coordinate 1,951 of JAFSNU010000168.1, forward strand.
GTCGAGCTCAAGCCCTGCATGATAGCGCGTTGCATTCAAGCCCTTATCGCATAACTTTTCGCACACAGTTTCAACAGTCTTTCGAGTTGAGCAGTAAACTATCCCTGAATGATCTTTATGTTTTAAATTTATAAAATCTATTAAGTTCGACGTCTTCTCGCGGGGCAGAAGCTTGACGACTTCAAATCTTAAATTAGGCCGATCAAAGCCGGTTGTTATACACAGCGGCTCTTTTAAGTTTAATAAATTTTTAATA
>JAFSNU010000169.1 GCA_017447325.1 Synergistaceae bacterium
AAATTGCTTGTGCAAAGAAGATTGAGAGAGTACGGGCATGTACTCTCGAGTAGGGCAATTTGTAATTTAAAATTTAGTTAAATATAAATTAAAGCGTGAGGGCGTTAATAAAAGTCTTCACGCTTTAATTTTTGAGGACATTAAATTAATTTAAAAATTTAAGTTGACAAATCAAAAAATACCGCGTTATACTGAACTTGAAAATTTTTCACTAGCAACAAAGTTTTTACGTAAAAATGTTGAATTTATTTTAGGCTGAAAGGATGTTTTTTGACGTGGCGGCAAATGTTATAATTAGCTCACAGCTCACAAGTGGCTTGTCCTTTGGCAAAAAATTTGTAATTTTATATAATTCTTAAAATATAGATTTACCCAATTTTAGGTGAGGATTGCGCCCTCATCTAAGATTGGGTATTTTTGTTACATAAAAATATATAGGAGGTTATATTATATCATAAAACGCGTGATGCAATTTATTTTGCTGGTCGCGCTTGTTTTAATACTCGCTGCTTCGGCTGTAAACGCTGCGACTACTTACAGGGTCACGAAGAACGGCACTGGCACTGACGATAACGTAGTTATTTTGCCGAATACAACAAGCTACACAAAACTCAGCGACTTAATTAGCGGCGATGTGCTGAAAGACGGAGACATAGTAGAGATCGGCGCGGGGACGTACACGCTGTCCGCAACGCTCAAGATTAACAAGAAGATCACCCTCAAGGCTGCGGACAGTACAAACAAGCCGACGCTGAAGCTGGCGGACAGTGTGACCAGCGGCACAGATAGCGGCAGTGTAATTTATTTAACCGTTGCCGATGTCACCATCGACGGGTTTAAGATTGTTGCAGGACCAGGCACAACCCTGAACAGCAACAAGCTTGGTGCTGGAATATATCTTACCAAGTCATCTGCGACCATACAAAACTGCGAGTTCGATACGACTACGTCATCAACTATCCACGGTAATGGATTAGCTATCAGAACCGCTACAGCAGGAGATACAGGGACAATAACAATCAAAGGCTGCACTTTCTCAAGGCCAACGACTGCCTTAGATACCAGCACGACTGTAGGCCCGGGTGCAATTTTTGCGCAGACAGGAGCATCTGGGTCTACAGACGTTGAGGTTAATATAGTAGTTGAAGACTGCACATTTACAAATAATTTAGCCAATTCCGGCGGCGGAATTTATTTTCATAGTGCCAGCACCAGCAAGACGTCAAGCTTAACGGTGAGGAACTGCCTCTTTGACGGTAACAAGGCAACAGTTACTGCTACCGGCAGCTACGGCGGCGGCGGAATTTCAATTAATGCTAACACTTTAGCTCATAGCGCAGCAGTGGAAATAGACAGCTGCACTTTCAAGGACAATAAAGCGGCAGGCGGTGGCGGAATTTCTATAGTGACAGCATACGGTGGTACTGCAGGTAGTTTAACATCAAGCTTCGCTATTAAAAACTGTACGTTTAGCGGTAACAAAGTTAACATAGCAAAATCTAATGACTCACACGGCACTCACGGTCGCGGCGGAGCTATCGCAGTCTGGCACACTAAGAATGTCGATGTCACCAACTGCACATTCGTCGGCAACGGTTTTGCAGAAAGCACAAACGGTGACGGTGCGGAGGTTGCAATATCCGATGTAACAACCAACAATATAACATCTGCTGTCTCCGAGGTCACCCTCACCAACTGCATCATAGCCAACGATACGCCGAGCAGCATCTATAACGCTAAAAACGGCACGATGAAGCTCGTGAACTGCGCATACCCTGAAACTGCAATTGACTCAACGACAGGAGGCTCTACAACTCAGTCCTACACGGCAACGCTTGCGGCGAACTGGGCGGGCAGTCATTCATCAAGCACGTTTAAAGTTAATAACGTGACGCATACGATTTATAAGCTCAAGGCAGCCGACGAAAAATTAATCACCGGCGGGACTGCAACCGGCGCGGCGAAGAAAGATCAGATAGGCGCAGCCCGCAGCACGTCCAAGCCAAGCATCGGCGCGATAGAATATTTAACGGCTGAAATCAGCAATGAGGCAACACTGCCTGAAGGCACGGTCGGCACGGCGTACAGCGTGAGCTTAACGGCTGCATTCACTCCGGCTCAGACCGGCGCGGAGTTCAAATGGGCACAAGCCAGCGGCACAATCCCGGCCGGCTTGACCTTTGACGATGAAGACGCGACAATCACCGGCACGCCCACTACAGCAGACACGTACACGTTCTCAATTACTGCGACAGGCTCGGGCGATCTTTATAATAATTACACAGCATCGAAAATTTTTACGATTAAGATTAACGCAGCTCCTGTTAAGCCGCCTATTGTTGTCTTATCAAGCCCTGACATAGGCACTGTTGCAATAAGCTTGACCAACGCGGTCGGCTCTAATAAATCTGCGTTCAGCGTCAAGTCAAGCGATATAACGCTCGTTGCGGCAAGCACTGACTTGACCCAAGGCGTGAAAGTTAATAAAAATGTTTATAAAGTAGCTTCGCCGGACACGACGCCGATCTTCTCAGTCAACAGCGGCAACGCAAAATTACTCGGCGCGTACATGACCAACGACGACACCAGCTGGAAGGACACGGGCAATTTAGACGCGCTTAATATTTTTAATTTAAAATCGATTAAAGGCCAGGAAGCTTTCAGCGAGACTAAACCTGATTATTACAGATTCCAGTTCAGCGTCAGTGACGATTATTATTTTATACTCGAGCTGTCTGTTTTGTTAAGCGGCGAGCCTGAGCCTGTGAAAGAGCCAGATCCAGAGACGGAGCCTGAACCGGAGACGGAGCCTGAACCGGAGCCAGAGCCTGAACCTGAGGTATCGGAAGAAGTTGTAAGCGGAAGCGTGACAGACCCGACTCAAGAGGTCACAGTCGACGGCGAGACTTATTATAACGTTCCGGCAAACGGAGACAATAATTTAGTGACGCAGAACAAGAGCGGCACGTGGCAGATGCCCGAGACTATTAATTTAGATTATGTTTACGGCGGCTTGAGCGGCATGCGAAATAGAGTAATAAACAATCCGCGCTACACTAACCAGCTCAAGTCAGGCAAATTTGCTCCGAATGCAGACGGCAAGTTTACTCGTATCGGCGCGTCTCTTTCAACGCCAGTTCATCCCGGCACGTTAATTATGACATGGCTTAGACCCGTCGGCTGGACTCTTCCGTTCATAAACGGCTTCGCTCAGAGCGGCCTGACTCGAGTTGCAAAAGTTGAGAACGGCGAGATAATCGGCGTTATGATCGTTCAGAATGAGACGACCAGCGGCGACGCAAGTGAAGAAATCACGACGCTTGATATCGACACGTCAAATTTAAGAGATCCGGACAGCACGGACGTGAAAGTACCGGTGCCTCAGGGCAAGTATGCTGTTAGCTATTCGACTTTGTTCGGCGAAGTTGCAGGAACACTCAGCGGCGATATCGAACTTGCGGCTGCAAATTACACAGAGCCAGAGCCGATAATTGATCCTGAGCCAGAGCCTGAACCTGCAGACGATGACGAAAGCGGCGATGACGACACGCAACCAACGAGCAGAGGCGGCGGCAGCGGAGGATGCAACGCTTTAAACGCGTCAAGCCTGCTCGCATTAGCAGCTTTAGCTTTAGCTTTTAAGTTTAAGCAGCGCGGCTAATATAAATTAAATTATTAAATTAAATATAATAAAAGCGTCTCGCGGTAAAATTGCGGGACGCTTTATTTAATAATTAAAAATTTTATTTAAGCTTTAAATTTTAATTTTAATAATGCAATGGCCAAGAGCATTAATAATAATCCTGAGCTTAAATTTAAATTATTGCAGCCCTCGTAACGCTGATTTGAATAGCTGCTTGACGAACTTGTGCTGACGTTCTTATTAGGATTTGTGTCAACTGCTGTCATAGTGCTGAACTTTATTCCGCCCAAAGGCAGCTCTGCGGCTGTGTCATTGACAATAAGCGCAGTGATCGCCGGTTCATCTTCAGTAATTTTACACGAGATTTTAAGCAAATAAAAATTGCTGCCAGACTTCTCACGCGTTATCGAATGCTTTAATTTTCTTACGCCAGAGGCCTCGACTTCAATATCTTTCCTTTTAAGCACGGTCTCGCTGTAGATCGGGAACTGTATTTCAGCTTTGTCTTTGTTAATATAAATCGTCCAGTCCTCGGCGCGTCTTGAATCAGGAATATACGTAAAGGCCTTGATGCACGCGTCGGCTGCCGTCACTATGTCATAGCTTGACAAAGTTACATTTGACGGAGCAATTATATTAGATATTTTAGTCCCGTCTTGCCAAGCCAGGCCGTTGAGCGAGAAAAAGCTTGAGCCTGAGTTTATAATTGCGTTCTCTGTCTCAGAGCCGATAAGTTTTGTCTCGACTGCAATAGGCGCAGGGCCGGCCTCGTTGGTCAAGCTTAATATTATCGAGAACATGCAGCCTTTCTCTATTGCAATAGCTTTAGGCAGCTTTACTACATGCCAGCCGGGATATTCAAACTCGCCCGTTGCCGCAGAGAGCTGCTCATTTGAAAGCGGTGAAGTCACAGCTGTTATATTGCCTTGCTTATAAATATAAAACTCGTAGGTCATGTTCGGCTCTGTCGTATAAAATCCAATCTCGCGGAGCTTTTCATGATCGCCGGCTATTCTTAACGCAGCAGCAGACCACGCGTTGGAGCTGCCCTCGCCCGAGCCTAAATATATTTTGCCGGTATAGCCTAATAAATCATTGCCGTAATGTCTTATATGCCGGTCGTAAGCTTCGGTTATAAATGCCATGGGCGTCTTTAACGGCTCTTCGTACGAGATATAAAAATAGCCGTTGTCTCCCCAGTCTGAGCCCCAGCTGTTCTGAGCGATCCATGCGCCGTTTGAGACAGGCATGTTTAGATCGCCCGAGTTTAGCGCAAAATTTTCACGCGGATAATTATCGTCCCAGCCGGTTATTAAAATATTATGAACGCATAAAAATTTTGCATCGCCGCTGCTGACGCTCTTAGAATAATAAGCGTTATTATTAAAATTATTATTATATAAATCTATTCCGGCAGCGACAGCTCCGTTGCTGAGTATCATAGTTTTAACAAAGTCTCTGGCGTATCTGTTGTTTATATATAAATCATTACTTGAGTTAGAGCTATAGCTTGAGCTTGAGTTAAGAAATAATGCTTCTGTAACTCGAATAGCCGGAGTGTAATCGCTTGCGCTCATGATCTGAGCCGGCATTGGCGCAGTCGAATTATAAGTTCTTGAAGTTCCGTTCACGGTAAGATTAAAAGGAAAGGACGGCCTGCTGTCAGATTCTTCAGGCCTCCAAGGCAGCACGTATTCCGCCGGATACATGAGCTGAGAGCTTAACGTTGGTCCGTCTAATCTTGCAAATAAAGCCAAAGCCTTTAAATTATTATCTTTGCCGTTCTCTATAATATTAACGGGCAGAATGTCTGTGTTTAAAGTAGTTACAGCCTGGCTCTGCTGAGATGCGTCATTGCTGTCAAGGCCGTCATCATCATCTATATCTTCAACGAAAGTATAAGCGCGCCCCGAGTTCGAATTTGCGTCGTTGTAAACGAACCATGCCGTATGCAATGCCGACAAATCTAAACTAATCGCATTATAATTTTTTAATAAATAATTTGACTCAAGCGCGCTCATGATTGCGAACGTCCAAGCGTTGCCGTGCTGTCCCTGATTTTTAACTTGACTTACTAAATTTTCGTCCGCAAGATTAAAGCTCTCGGGAAAATAGCTCTCATAATCGCTGTCCTCGCTTGTATTAATCTCTATGTCGTCTATGTCAAACGAATCTTCAGCTATTGCAGACGCCAAGCCCGCGAAAATAATTAAAGCTAAAATTATTAAGAGCTTGAATAATTTTATTTTCATGTTTTTTAAACTCACCCCGCTAAATTTAAATTTTAAATTTAAAAATTTTAAATAAACTTGACCGCTCGACAAAATTTCACGACCTCTAATTCACGCCTTTATTAAATTTTAAACTTAATTAAAATTTAATTTAAACTTTAATTTATCTTGATTATAATGTGTTTCATTTTGGACTATGCCGACAACTTTCATCGGCAGCGTCACAAGTCTTTTCAAGTCAGGATTGACATGCGAGTGCCATTCTGAAATCGGAGCATCGCGATTATCATGCGGCGGAGCTATAATGCCGACCGGCAAAATATTTTGAGCCTGAAAATGTTTAAACGCCTCGCCGATCTCTTTATTATTAAATCTTTCGGGAATATCGAACGACGCGAAGCTGTGGCCGTTGTCGTCTGTCGATAAAATATCGCGTATAAAAGACGACATGCCCTCGTAATGCGTACACATTGCAGTAATGTCTGCTATTAAACTGTCTGTGTATAATAAATCGTCAACGTGAGCATAACGCGCGTATCTCTCATTTTCAGGATTATGAAGCTCCATTACAGTATAGACATCCGGCGCAATAGACTCGACCGCAAGACCGGTTAAAATAGTTTTAGAGTCGTCCTCGCCGCACTTTGGATCCCATAAAATTATTGCCGCTTTAGCCTTTTCAATACCGCCCTTAGTTAAAATTTCACGCTCCGACGGGCTGCCCTGAACAAAAAACACTTCGTGCGACAAGTCCTGCGGTCTCTCACTCGCAATAACTGCAATCTCGCGTCCGCCAGCTAAAAGCTGACGCACTAAATGCGGCCCTCGTCCGTTCCAGCCGCAGATTAATACATGTCCCTCAAAGCTGCATACGCCCATTCCCAACACCTCGCCTAACATCTCTTTTAATTTACTGTTTAAAATTCTCTGCAAAATTTCCGCAAAGATTACTCCGAAAAATGCCACGCCGAATATCGACAATAAAAATACTATTATGCGCCCGCCGAACGTGTGCGGATGCGTCGCGAACTCGCCCTGGCCGATTAACGTGAACAATACGCTCCAGAGCGAGTCCCAGTAAGAACCCTCGAAATTTCTTTCCTGCCACCAAACGAGCCACGTACACGAGAATAATAATCCAAAGAATAAGCACACAGAGCCGAGCAGCCTGTGCTTAAACCGCCTTGAAAAATTTATCCCGCGCCGCGCGTTCTTGACTGTCTTGATAAACTGGCTGGCCATTTTATTTTAATTTTAAAATTATTTTAATCTAAAAAATCTTTAAGCTTGCGGCTCGGCTGACGCAATTTTCTTAAAGCCTTAGCCTCGATCTGCCTTATGCGCTCACGCGTAACGTTAAATTTGCGTCCGACTTCTTCAAGCGTGTACGAGTGTCCGTCTTCAAGTCCAAATCTGTAATGCAAAACTTCGCGCTCGCGGGTTGAAAGTCCGGCCAGCATCTCTTCAATCTGCTCGTGTAATAAATGACCTGCAGCGGCCTCGTCCGGGCTCGGCAGTTCGTGATCTTCGATAAAATCTCCAAGCTGGCTGTCCTCTTCCTCTCCGATAGGCGTCTCAAGCGACACGGGCATCTGCGAAATGCGCCGTATCTCTTCAACTCGCGACGGCTCAATTCCCATTTCAACTGCGATCTCTTCGTCTGTAGGCTCGCGGCCAAGCTGCTGCACAAGCTGACGCGAAAGCCTTACCATTTTATTTATCGTCTCGACCATGTGAACGGGAACGCGTATCGTCCTGGCTTGATCTGCAATCGCGCGGGTTATGGCCTGTCTTATCCACCAAGTCGCGTACGTGCTGAACTTAAAGCCGCGCCGATAATCAAATTTCTCAACGGCTCTGATTAATCCTAAATTTCCTTCCTGAATTAAATCCAAGAACAACATGCCTCGCCCGATATATTTTTTAGCGATGCTGACGACAAGCCTTAAATTCGCGTCTATTAAGCGCTGTTTAGCTGTCTCGTCGCCTTCCTCCATTTTCTTTGCAAGCTCGACCTCTTCAGTCGCATTTAATAACGCAACTTTGCCGATCTCTCTTAAATACATTCTGACGGGATCAGTTAAGGGAATATCATCAAGCTTGCTGAAGTCTCCGTCTAAAGCTTGAATATAATCTTCATGGCTTTCGTTCGCAACGCTTGTGCTTTGAATTTTATCGAGTTTATTTTCATCGATAACTTCAATGCCCATCTCCTGCAAGCTGCTTAAAATATTATCGAGCGTGTCCGGATCCCACGCGTCGGCCGGGATATGACGCTCTATGTCTCTATGCGTTACAAAGCCGCGCCCGCGTCCCGAATGAATTAACGAACGAACTTTCCCGACATCTCCGTCAAGTTCGTCGTCCGCCTTTATATCATCTTCAAGATTTACAGGCTCAAGCCCGTCAAGCTCTTCATTATTTTCAAGTTCCGCGTCTGTCTCTTGTACTTTCTTTTTGCGTCTGCTCATGTTTTTAATTCCTTCCTCATAATTATTTTTAATTACGCTGGTCTCTTATATCTCTTCCCTCGGCGATAAACTCAGGGAAGTCCACTTCGGGTTTCGAGCCGACAATCTCCCGCGTGCAGTCAAGCTCTATATTATGCAATAATCTGCTTACAGTCGTTCTATACGGATCGTCGGTATCGTAAAGCATGTTAAATCTCTTATAGCCGAATTTCTCGGCGTAATACGGCGCGTTGTCTATTAAACAGTCTGCATATTTGTCCGAGACGACTGACATGAAAATTTTTAAAAAATCCTCAGGGTCAAAAAACAGCTCTGAGCTCGTGACGGCTATTGCTTTAGACGAGCTCACAAGTTTTTTATTGTCCCATAAAGAACAGCGCGTTATGCCGGCAATTAATTCATGACGCTCGCCGTCTTTAGAATTTTTATAATAATTTAAAATCGCCCGGACTATAATATGCTCCATTGACTCAGAATAAGCTAATAACATTATAAAACCGGGATTTAAAACTCCCGGCGACGCGCCCATGTAAAAAACATCGTTTACAGCCGTTCCGACGCAGCCAGTATCGTGCGAGGCAATGAACAGCAATTCGCTGCCGTGCCTCATGCAGTGCGCCGCAGCAAATTTTAAATATATTTTAAAGAACGTTCCGCCGTTGACTGGTCTGTAATCAAGTCCCCAAGGCAAGCTCTGAGTGACTTCGATATCAATATCAGAACTCCAGTACGGCAAGAACGTCAAAGACGGTTTCCAGGAGCGAGCCCCTGAACTCATTATTTTCTCAACTTTACTTTTCAAAATAAGCTTCGTTGACTTTATAATGCGCTTATCCAAAGTCGGAGTATTTTATTAAATTTACTCAGCTTCTTTTTCGCGCTCCTGTCTCTCTCTTATAACTCTAACGACATATTCAACTAATAAATTAATTTCGGGTTTGGTGACCTGATAGTTTGCTCCGACGCTCGCGGCCTTGTTCTTAATGTCATTGGCCATTATGGACGAGAAGACTATAACCGGAATATTTTTTGTCTCGACGTTTTCTTTAATGCGTCTGGTCAAAGTCAGTCCGTCGAGCCTCGGCATCTCAACGTCTGTGATTAATAAGTCGCAGTGTTCGCCCTCGTGGACTATCGCATCGAAAGCCGCCTTGCCGTCTGCGCAGATTCTTAAATTCGTAAAGCCGCTTGCGATTAATGCGTCTTCTATCTGCTTGCGAATTAACGGTGAGTCCTCGGCGACTATGATATGATAGTCGGCAGGATGTCCAACGCCCTCCATCATAGCGACGGCTTTGGTCGTGTCGGCCGTATGCTGGATGACTAACTGCGGGCTGATTGTCTGAACTATTGCTTCGTAGTCTAATAATAAAACGTTTCGCGTGTCGCGCTTGATAACGTAAAGTATCCAGTCGCCGAGATACTTTCCCGTCATGCTTGCGTCTAAATCTTCTGACTTAATTCTATAAATTCTCTCGACCGCATCGACAACAAAGCCAAGCTTAACTTCGTTGAACTCGGCTATAATAACTTTGCTCTGCTCTAACGGCGCGACTGGAGGAATCCCAAGGAAAACTCTCAGGTCAACCATCGGCAAGACCTCGCCGCGTACGGACGTTATGCCTATCAAAGCAACCGGCGCATCCGGTATTGCACGGCAGCCGGGCCATCTTAAAATTTCACGTGTCTTGTCAACGTTAATTGCAAACGATTGCTCGCCAAGAACGAACACGACAAGCTGCCATTCATTAGTACCAACCTCGGTTGTAACCTTTTTGACTTCCTGCATTATTAAAGATCTCTCTCTCCAAAATTAAAAAATTATTTAATATCTTATCATATCTAAAATTAATTTTAAATAATTAAATAATTCTTATGTTATGATAATTAAAAATTTTATAATTAAAAAATTTTGCTCGCGTCAAATAAATTTTAAAATTTTAAATTAAAAATTTTAAATTAAATAAAATTAATAATAATAAATTAATAATAAAGGATGTGTAAGCGCATGTTGAAAATTAAACTGGCTTTATTTGTAATAATAATTTTATTCGCGGCGAGTCCGGCTTTTGCTTCACAAGTTGAAGATAATTTTGCAGTGAAAAGCATAAATAATTTTGCGTTAAGCTCGGCAAAATTTTTTGATGATAATAAATCGTTTTTCTTCTCGCCTTATAGTATTATATCGGCTTTGGGAATGACGTACGCCGGAGCTGAAGCTCAAACTGCGAAAGAATTTGAAGATAATTTATTGTTTAACAAAAATATTCATGAGACACTCGGCGCGTTTAATCAGGATTTAATTTCAAATTTAGACGGCAATAATAACAGGCCGCTGTTAAAGACTGCAAATAAAATTTGGCTGAATAAAAATTTAGAGCTTGATAAAAATTTTGAAAATATTTTAGAGATTTATTATAAAAGCTCGGCAAAAATTTTAGATTTTGCAGGCGAGCCTGAGCAGGCTAAAAATTTTATAAATAACTGGGCTGCTGAGCAGACGAATAATAAAATTAATAATTTAATAAATAAAATTAATCGTGACACGCAGTTAATTTTGACGAACGCGATATATTTTAACGGCAAGTGGGCGCGTGAGTTCAGCGAGAAATTTACTAAGCGCGAAATTTTTAATATTGATAAAGATGATAAGCTTGAAGTTGACATGATGAAGCGGCGAGCTCACATGTATTACACCGAGCAGGACGGGATAAAAATTTTGCGGCTGCCCTATACCGGACGCTT
>JAFSNU010000170.1 GCA_017447325.1 Synergistaceae bacterium
GCGGCTTAAAATTCACGAATGGAGCATTTTAATTAACGGCGAATTAAAAGTTTTTAATGAAAATTTAAATAATTTGAGAGTAATAGCGTTCTCGGCAATAGGCAATCCCGACAGCTTTATTTATTCGCTCAAAAATTCAGGGCTTGATGTCTTGTGCGAGAAGCGATTTAAAGATCATCATGTTTATACTAAAAAAGATTTAAGAAATTTATTAAGTCTTGCTAAAAAATTTAACGCTAATGCTTTAGCCTGCACTGAGAAGGATTTATATAATTTAAATAATTTAAAGCTTGAGCTGCCGTTAATAATTCCGAGAGTTGAGACTGTGTTAGACGAGCCTGATAAATTTTTTAATAGTTTAATAAAATTATTAAAGCCTAAAATAATCGTCGCGTCGAACGGTTATGGTGAAGATGCAATCGGCGTGTTATTAGCAAGCAAATTAAAATCAAGATTTAAAAATTCTGAGATATTAGCGTTCCCGTTGGTCGGCAAGGGCGACGCTTATTTAAATTCAAATTTTCAAGTCTGCTCTGCTCCGTCTGTAACCCCTTCGGGCGGAGTCGTGAAATATAGGCTAAAAGATTTACTGGGCGACATGCGGGCAGGATTATTAAAGCATGTGAAAGCGCAGCTAAACGACTGGGAAAAGTTAGCGGGACGGGTGCGAACGCCGATATGCGTCGGCGACGTTTATTTATTGCTGCATACTTTATGGGGCTCTGGCGCAAGGCCTTTCTTCGCAGCTACTGCCAAGACTGTTTATTTAAACGGACACTGGCGGCTTGAGCGGGCTTTAATTAAACGTTTCGCACTTCGCACATGGACGCGTGACTTAGAGAGCGCGGAGCAGTTAAATTTAAATAATAAATATCAAAACGCTGTGTACTCAGGCAGTCCCATAATGGATTTGTTATTAGCCGACGCTGAAATTATTTTTAACTCTCCTAATGCGCCGGCTGTTCAAGACGAAGTTTTAATAATGTTATTGCCCGGCAGCCGCAACAGGGCTTATCAAGATTTAAAATTATTGCTTGACGCGGCTGTTATTTTAAGCGCAAATAATGATTTTAAATTTAAATTTAGATTGGTCTTAGCGCCGACTTTGGAGCTGAATAAATTTAAATCAGCCTGCATGAGCTATAACTGGGAGTTTAATAATAATTTTATAAAATTTAAAGATTTAAGAATAGACTTGACATCAGAGCCGGTTGCGAAAGCTGCGCATAGCGTGAGATTATTAATCGGCTTGGGCGGGACTGCAAATCAAGTCTGCGCGGGCTTGGGCATTCCTGTTATTTCGATTGACGAGAAGGGCAAGCGCGTTCAGAAGAAATTATTGGGCGATTCTGAAATTTTAGTTGAGAATAAAGCTGAGAGTTTAGCCGAGTGCGCGTTAAAAGTTTTGCTTGATAAAGAGCTTTATAAATTAATGAGCGAGGCTGGCATAAAGCGCATGGGATCGCCCGGGGCTATCGATGCGATAATTAATTACGCGGCTTTAAACAACGGCTGGGACGCTCGGGATAGGCTTTACGGGAAATTAAAATAATTATAAAATAAATTTAATTTAATTAATTTATTAATTTTAAGGAGTTGAGAAACTTGAGCGAAAAATTTAGTTATAACAAGAAGGACTACAGCTCGTTATAGAAAACTAAAATCGGCAAAGTTATAAGGCTGTTAATCGACCCTGAGTACAGGTTTAACGCAAAAGTAAGATTTGGCCTGACTGATTCGATGTCCGACGAGGATTTTATAAAGCGCAAATTTAAACTTGCTTTCGGCTATGA
>JAFSNU010000171.1 GCA_017447325.1 Synergistaceae bacterium
ACGATTTTATTAGCAGTGTCGGGCGGCTTTGCGTTTATAATTGCATATTTTATTTGGAAAGAGGAAGATCCTGCGGAGGCCGCGCCTAAAGTTGAAGAAGTCAAGCCTGAAGAGCCGGATAATTTAGAATTTTTAGATAGAGTAGTAATCAGCAGCTCGGCGGGAAATATTTATCAGCCGGTGAAAGGCAAAGTTATAGCTTATACTGAGATTAAAGACCCGACGTTCGCCGCCGGAACTTTAGGTCAGGGCGTGGGCATTGAGCCGGAGGATAATATAGTTTATGCGCCGTATGACGGAGAGATATCGAGCGTCGCTGAGAGCAAGCACGCTATAGGCATTACGGGCAATGACGACATGGAGTTATTAATTCACGTTGGAATTGACACGGTCGAGATGAACGGCGACGGCTTTGTTGACTTTGTCAGCGAAGGCGATAAAGTTACGAAAGGGCAGAAGCTGATGAGCTTTGACCGCGCGAAAATCAAGGCGGCCGGCAAGCCCGAGACTGTCGTTGTGTTATTAACTAACAGCGATGATTATCAGGATGTGAAGTTCGGTTAAATTAAATTAATTAAAATATTTAATTAAAATATCAGCGGCGGTTGTAATTTTAAATTTATAATCGCCGCTTGCTTTAAAGGAGGTATTTATAATTGAATAAGATAATAAAGATTAACGATCTTGACATGGTGGCCGTTGCGCTTCAGCCTATTAAAGCCGGAGAGAGCGTGCCGGTGAGCGGAGCTGATTTTAATATAACGCCGCTTGAAGATATTCCCATGGGACATAAAATTGCTTTACGTGATATTAAAGCCGGCGAGGCTGTTATTAAATATGGATTTCCGATTGGAGAGGCCAAGAGCGATATAGCAAAGGGCGGACACGTTCACACAGAGAACTTGCGAACTTTATTGAGCAGCGCGAAAGAATATTCATGGCAGCCGGTGCATCCTGTTATAAATAAGTCTGAGCCTGCATATTTTGACGGTTATAAACGCAAGGTCGGACGCGCGGGAATTCGCAACGAGCTTTGGATAATTCCGACGGTCGGCTGTGTTAATGACATTGCCGAGACTTTAGCGAATAAAGCCAAAGATTTATTAGGCGGCAGCGTTGAGAACGTGAGAGCGTTCACTCATCCCTACGGCTGTTCGCAGCTTGCGGAAGATCAGGAGAATACGCGCAAGATTTTAGCTGATTTAATCACGCATCCAAATGCAGGCGGAGTTTTATTATTAGGTCTCGGCTGCGAGAATTCAGGAATTGAAACTGTCAAAAAATATCTTGACGAGTACGGCTATGATCCTGAACGCGTGAGATTTTTAATTTCGCAGGAAGTGAGCGACGAAGTTGCAAGCGGCTTTGAATTATTGAAAGAGCTTGCGGCGAGGATGAGCAAGGACAAGCGCGAGAAGTGTCCTGCGTCTGAGCTTGTCGTCGGCTTGAAGTGCGGCGGCAGCGACGGACTTTCAGGGATTACTGCAAACCCGACGATCGGCGGCTTCTCCGATTTGTTAATCGCGAACGGCGGCAGCACTATCTTGACTGAAGTTCCGGAGATGTTCGGAGCTGAGACGATTTTAATGGGACGCTGCGAAACTGAAGAGAATTACGAAAAGACTGTCAAATTAATTAATGACTTTAAGGCTTATTTTGAATCGTACGGCCAACCGGTCTATGAGAACCCGTCGCCCGGCAATCGCGCAGGCGGAATTACGACGCTTGAAGATAAAGCTTTAGGCTGCACGCAGAAGTCAGGCTCTGCTCCTGTCGCTGACGTTTTAAAATATGCTGACAGAGTGAAAGCGCATGGTTTAAGTTTATTATCAGCCCCGGGCAATGATTTAGTCGCGTCAACTGCATTGGCAGCAGCCGGAGCGCAAATAGTTTTGTTCTCGACGGGACGCGGCACGCCGTTCGGATGCCCTGCTCCGACCGTAAAAATTTCTAGCAACTCTGAGCTTGCTGCTAAAAAATCCAACTGGATAGACTTTGACGCAGGGACGTTAGTTCACGGCGGAAATTTACGCGAACGCGCATTAGATTTATTTAATTTCGTGCTTGAAGTTGCATCCGGCAAGAAGACGCGCAACGAGATCAACGGCTTTCAAGGCATGGCGATTTTCAAGAACGGAGCGACTTTGTAATTAAATTAATTTTAAATTTAAAATTCGCGCTTGAAATTGCTTAAGTCAAGAAGACGCGCAGCGAGATTAATAATTGCGATTTTAAGATTTAAGAACGGAGCGACCTTGTAATGTGCAGAACGAGAAAAGTTAAGAGATTAAAAAGATTATTCGGAATTAAGAAAGCTCGCAGGGCTAAACGCGGCGGCTTGACCAGAGCTGAGTTAAGGAAAAAAAATAACCGCGAGTATTTAGAAAAACTTAGGCGGTCTGAAGAACAGATTGCCCGCGGCGAAGTTATAACTGTCACGATGGAGCAGCTTAGATTTTTGGAAAAATTGGACTTTAGTCATGTTTACCCTAAAATCGTCTAATACGCTATGGTCACCAGAAGCTTGACAAGATTTCATGAGCTGGACTTTGAATAACAGGAAATTTGTAAAAAGGATTAACGATTTGATTCAGGATATTCAACGCAACGGCTTGCTTGAAGGCATCGGCAAGCCCGAGCGTTTAAAACACAGCCCGAATTACAGCCGAAGAATTGATAAATCTAATAGGCTCATTTATCGCGTAGAAAACGGTTATCTTTATATAGTCTCCTGCAAGGGACATTATGAAGAAGAAGATTAAATTAAATTAAAAACACGAAAGGAGTTTTGTTATTTATGGCATTTATGGACAAAGATTTTTTGTTAAACACTGAAATTGCTAAAAAATTATATCACGAGACGGCGGAAAAGTGTCCGATTATCGACTATCATTGCCATATAAGCCCGAAAG
>JAFSNU010000172.1 GCA_017447325.1 Synergistaceae bacterium
GAAAAATTTTAGAGCTTGATAAAAATTTTTGCTTGAAAAATTTTAGAGCTTGTGAAAAATTTTTGTTTGAAAAATTTTATAGCTTGATAAAAATTTTTGCTTGAAAAATTTTAGAGCTTGATAAAAATTTTTGTTTGAAAAATTTTAGAGCTTGATAAAAATTTTTGCTTGAAAAATTTTAGAGCTTGATAAAAATTTTTGCTTGAAAAATTTTAGAGCTTGATAAAAATTTTTGTCTGAAAAGTTTTAGAGCTTGAGAAAATTTTTTGTCTGAAAAATTTTATAGCTTGCAGAAAATTTTTGCCTGAAAAATTTTATAGCTTGATGAAAATTTTTGCTTGAAAAATTTTATAGCTTGCAGAAAATTTTTGCCTGAAAAATTTTATAGCTTGTGAAAAATTTTTGCTTGAAAAAATTTAGAGCTTGCAAAAAATTTTTGTCTGAAAAATTTTAGAGCTTGCGAAGAATTTTTATCTGAAAAATTTTGAATGATCAAAAAATTTTTGCGTGAAAAAATTTTGATAAGTTTATTTTTGTAAACGCGAGTGCAATTAATTATAATAATTAAATTTATGCGTGTTGTTTGTAGTTGAAAATGTATTTGAAAAACTTCGAGTTTATTTGCTGAAAAGTTTTATTGAATAAAATTATTATAGCATGAAAATTTTTAGAGCTCGTTAAAAATTTTTGCTTGAAAAATTTTAGAGCTTGCGTTGAAAAATTTTGTTATATAATTTAAAAATTTTTTAGAGTGTCATGAGGTGCAGAATGTTTTTTATTAGCAGTTATATTAAAGAACATGAATTAAATTTAAATTATGAGACGCTTTCAATTATCAGATCACTTTAATATTCTAAGCATAATATTATTTGCGCTGCCGAGTATCGGAATGGAGCTGGTGGGCAACACTTATCAAATCGCTGACGGTTATTTCATATCTAATTATATAGGCAGCTCCGCTTTCGCCGCAGAGAATTTAATTTTCCCGCCGCTGATATTAGTTGGCGGTATAGGACTGATGTTTGGCAGCGGGAGCACTGCTTTGATCTCAAACGTCCTTGGCCGGGGAGACAAAGAACGCGCTAACAGATTGCTCACGTTCACGATACTGTCACTTGTAGTCATGGGCGTGCTGCTCTCGTTGGGATTATTTGTTCTGATGCCGAGGCTGGCTCGTTTTCTTGGAGCGGACGAGACTTTAATATATTATTGTCTCGAGTACGGAAGAATTTTAGCCGTGTGTATGCCTTTTTATATGCTTAACGCTGCGTTTCATCCGTTGTTAATTACAGCTGAACGTCCGGACGTTGGCCTGATTGTATCAGTGATAAATGCCTGTACGAATATTTTTCTCGACTGGTTTATGATCGTTGTGATGGGCTGGGGGATGAGCGGCGCTGCTTTAGCCACGGGACTTACATGGATTGTAAGTTCGGCAATCCCGATTATATTTTTCATGAAGCAGAAGGACACGCTGCATTTTGCAAAGCCGGAATGGAATTTTAAAGAATTGCTGCAAACTTGTTATAACGGATCTTCGGAGATGATGAACGTAATTTCTTACGCAATTACAGCAATGCTGTTTAACAGTGCTTTAATTTATTACGCCGGCGAGAACGGAGTTGCCGCTTATTCGGTTTCTGAATATTTCACGGCAGTATTCGTTTCAATATCGTATGGTATATGTCTCAGCATCACTCCGGTTGTCGGTTATAATTCAGGCCGTAAAGACAAAAACGAACTTCGCAGCATTTTAAAGAACGGCTTTATCGTCATGCTGTCTATTGGGCTGATCATGTCCTCGCTTGGAATTTTGTTCGCTGAATATATAGCAGGCGTATTTGTCGGCTATAATTCAGACTTGATGAAGCTTGCTGTTGAAGCGCTGCGTATTATATCAGTTGCTTTTATTTTTACCGGAATAACTAAATTCTCATCCGCTTTCTTCACTGGTATGGAGGACGGCACATCTTCTTTAATAGTTGTGAGCGTTGAGACTTTTGTCATGCCTGTTATTCTTGTTAATATTTTGCCGCAGATTTTCGGCGTGACGGGGATCTGGTTTGTCAGTATATTTTCAGAAATCATTGCCTTTATAATCGCTTCTTTATTATTTATGCGATATAAGAGGAAGGAAATTATATAAAATTAAATTAAAGTAAGGAATTAAAAATTATGAATATGAAAATGAAAACTTTTATTGATGATTTTATATCTCAGGCTGATAAAAATCCTTCTCGTGTTGCTGCTATGGATTGTCAGGGCGCGGATACTTATTTAAATATTAATCGTAAATCCGCGCTGCTCGCAGAAAAAATTTTGACACTCACTGAAGGACGCAACGCACGTGTTGCTCTGCTCATGCCGCGCTGCCGTGACTATGTGACGTCATTGATCGCTGTAATAAGAGCCGGCTGCTGTGCAGTTCCGCTTGACAGCGAGTACCCGCCCGAAAGAGTTAAAAATATATTAAAAGACTCCGGCTGTACGCTGTGCGTCACGACCGGAGCACTTGCCGGAAAAGCCGGAGAGTTTTCTAAAATAATTTTTGAAGAAGCTTTGTCGGACGATAAAGAATTAAATAAAGCTGACTTGAATTTAAATAAATCAGAGCCTGATAAAGAGGGCTTGATACTTTACACTTCAGGCTCAACCGGCAAGCCCAAGGGCGTCATTCACAGACAGTTTATATTTTACTGCGGCTATGAGCTGTTAAAGCCTTATCATGATTTTATTGATAAAGATATTATAGCTTCTATGGCCGGCTTCACTTTTATTGCGTCAGTTCATGATATTATTCCGCCTTTGATCACCGGAGGCTGCGTTTATATTGCCGACGAACTGGAGCGCAAGAACGTTGACATGCTTTATAAGCTGATTAAGAGACGCAAAGTCACAGGGATGTATCTT
This sequence comes from Synergistaceae bacterium, assembly GCA_017447325.1. GTDB lineage: Bacteria > Synergistota > Synergistia > Synergistales > Aminobacteriaceae > JAFUXM01. The sequence continues at coordinate 2,911 of JAFSNU010000172.1, forward strand.
CCGCCGCAGTTGTTTGCCGTCATGCATGAAATGTACGGTTCGCTGCCGTTTAATTATGTGCTGCTTGCGGGTGAAAAGAATAAAGGCGAGGAAATTGAAGGCGATTACGCGGTCGAGTCCTACGGTACGACTGAGACAGCCGGAGTATTAATTCATAAAGTTGGCAACGATGACGTGAGAATGTTGGGGAAGGCCGGCGGCGGAGCAAAAGTATTTTTGCTTGATGAGGACGGGAATTTAATTAACGAGCCTGACGTGATCGGCGAGCTTTGCGTGGTAAGTCCATGGCTTGCATTTGGCTATAACGCTCTGCCTGAGGAGACGGCGGCGAAATTTACGGACTGCCCGTTTTTGCCCGGCGAGCGCATGTACCGTTCAGGCGACTATATGGCTTATGATAAAGACGGGAATTTATTATTTCACGGCCGCAGGGACAGGATGATAAAACTTCGCGGCTATCGCGTTGAGCTTGGAGAGATTGAGAACGTTTTAAGCCGTTCCGGAAAAATTAATGAAGCTGCGTGCGTTGCCGTAAAGGTCAGCGGCGGCGATAAAATTTGCTGTTATTACAGCAGCATAGATATTATAGATCCGGCGGAATTAAAAGAAATTGTGAAGCACTCACTGCCGGAGTATATGATTCCCGATTATTTTGTCAGGTTAGATGCTCTTCCGAGAAATGAGCGCAGCAAAATTAATTACCGAGCATTAGAGGCTATGGAGCCTCCGGTTGATGAGGGAGATTACACGCCGCCGGAAAATGATCTCGAGAAAAGAATCTGTGATGAGTTCGCCGAAGTTTTAAAATTAAAATTATCGCGCGTCAGTGCGCTTGCAGATTTCTTTGAGCTCGGCGGAACGTCGTTGACTGTCGCATTGTTAATCGCGAAGCTAAAGGATTTAAGACCGGGCCTTGCGTTTAATGATATCGTCCGCAGTCCGACGCCGCGAGCTCTGGCACAGTTCTTAAGCTTAGAAGTTAATAATAAATCTGAAACTTATTTGCCTAAAATGGATCGTGACTTTTACCCGTTGACGCGCACGCAGATGGGAATTTATCTCGAGGCCATGACGGGAGGAAGCGCTGCGACTTATACAACGCCTTACTTAATGCGCGCCGCTGAAAATATTAATCCTGAGGAATTAATTGCGGCCGTGAAAAAAGTCATAGCTGCTCATCCGTCTATGAAATATATAATTAAAGCAGGAGCTGACGGGATACCGCACATGTTCATGACGCCAGACGCAGTTATTGATATACCCGTTATTGACGGCACTGAAGATGACCGGCTGGAATTTATGAAACGTTTTATGCCGGTTGTCCCTATGACTGATAAAATTCTGTTCTATTTCGCTGTATATAGAACTCCTGAACGCTGTTATCTCGCCATGAAGAGCCATTTAATTTTCTTTGACGGCACTTCGATAAGTTTATTAATATCTGAAATTAACCGGGCATTAACCGGCAAGGAATTATTAAAAGAAGAATATACTGTACAGCAGGTCGGAATGTACGAGGAGAAGTTAATGCGTGACGGCTCATATGACGCCGCGAAAAAATATCATGAAGAGTTATTTAAAAAGATGGATGATATTGCGCATTTAACGGGCGATCTTGACGGAGCGCTGACCCCGGGCATCAGCAAAAATTTCCGCTATGAGCCGAAAACTCTCAAAACTGAACGTGTGCGGGCTTTCTGCGAACTTAATCAGATTACAGAGAGCAGCTTTTTCATGTCGGCCATGGCTTTAATGCTCGGCAAATATTTAAATTCAAAGCACGTGTCATTCTCGACTGTGTATAACGGCCGCGCTTTATCTGAGATGAATAACACGATGGGAACTTTAATCAAGCGAGTACCGGTTTACGGCGACTTGTCCGAAAATATTTCAGTCTCAGAATTTTTAAAGCGCACGAGCCGTCAGATATTCTCGAACATGAGCAAGGATATTTATTCTTTTGACGAGATCCTGAAGTCGTGTCCTGTAAACGAGGATGTTGAATTTATATATCAGGGCGACCTGTTCACTGATAAAATGGGAACGGATGCCGGTGAAAATTTAGTCGAGGGCGACGCGTGGTTCATGGAGCATTATCATACGGGAATGGTCACGGGCTGCTTATCGATTCAGTTTTTCTCGACGGGCGGACTTTATAACATGACGCTTGAATATCGCAACGAACGTTTTTCGTCTGAATGGGTTAATAATTTTGCCGAAGATTTATTCACGATTGCAGAGGGCTTATTAACTCATGAGCGCATCGGCGATATTGAGATGCTAACGGCTTTAGATAAAGAAAAATTAAAACGCTTTAACGATACGGATATAGATATAAATTTCACGCCGGTGCATGAACAGATACGTCATTGGGCAGAGGTTAAGCCTGACGGGTTAGCAGTCACGGCTGCAGGCGAGAAGTTAACGTTTAGTGAATTAAATTATGCTTCTGATATTGCGGCAGCTGCTCTTAAAAGTTTAGGAGTAACCCGCGATGTTTTAGTCGGCGTGCTGTTCGGCCGTGAGGTGCGGGCTTACGTCGCTGAGATTGGAATATTAAAGGCCGGCGGAGCTTTCGTCCCGTTCATTCCGGATTACCCTGATGAAAGAATTAATTTTTGCATGGAGGACGGGAAGATTAATCTGCTCTTGACGACAGATAAGATTAAAAGCTCACGCCCTGAGTTATTAAATAAAAATTATAAAGTTGTCACGATTGAAGATTTAGAAGAATTAGAAGAATTTAAAAAATCTGAGAGCGTAAGGGCGAGTGATCTCGCTTATTGCATATACACTTCAGGGACTACCGGACGGCCTAAGGGCGTCATGATTGAGCACGGCAACATAGCGAACTACGTTCATCGTAATGAGAAGTCGCTCGAGATAATGAACTATGCTGCGCCCGGGCGCGTATGCCTTGCCTTGGCCTCGTTCTCGTTTGACGTCTCTGTAGTCGAGGAGTTTGTGCCTCTGTGCAGCGGCAATCCCGTCGTCATTGCAACTGAAGAGGAGATACACACTCCCGCTTTATTAGCTGATTTAATTAAGTCTAACGGAGTAAACGGCATAACTTGCACGCCGACTTATTTATTAAACTTGCTTGATATTCCGGAGACGCGGGACGCAATTCGTGAGCTCACATTCTTTGATATCGGAGCAGAAGCCTTTCCGGCGCAGCTCTACGACAGATTAAGAGAGCTTAGAACTGACAGCGTTATTTTGAACGTGTACGATCCGACGGAGGCGACCATGGGCTGTGCTGCTGAGGAGATGACGTCGGGCGAAATTGTAACTGTAGGCTGTCCGATTGCCAACACAAAATTTTTAGTGGCCGATACTTTTGGCAATGAACTGCCCGTGGGCATTAAAGGCGAACTGATAATCTGCGGCGCTCAGGTCGGCAGAGGCTATATTAATCTTCCTGATAAGACAAAGCAGTCGTTCTTTATTCATGACGGATTAAGAGCGTATCACAGCGGCGATCTTGCGGCGTGGACTTCGGACGGGAAGATAAAGATCTTTGGGCGCGTTGACAATCAGATTAAGCTTAGAGGCTTTAGGATTGAGCTTGACGAGATAGAAAAAGTTATGGGCGAATATCCAGGCGTTAAAACATGTACTGCAGCCGTTCAGAAAAATAACGGAGCTGAATATTTAATAGGCTATTACACTGCTCAGGGTGAAATATCTCCGCAGGAGCTTAAAAAATATATGCAGGGAAAGTTGCCGGAGTACATGATTCCGACGGCTTTGACAGAATTAAAATCAATGCCGATGACTTCAAGCGGAAAGGTTGACAAAAAAGCTTTGCCTCTGCCGGACTTCTCAGCGTTCAGAGCCGAATATATTGCGCCTGAGAACGACACCGAAAGGGCTTTGTGCATGGCTTTCGCTCATGCTTTAAAGCTGCCCGAGAACGAAGTCGGCGTTTTAGACGATTTCTTTGAACTCGGAGGCGATTCTCTCAGTGCTATGGCAGCCATGGCTGACGCTGGCATTGAGAGCCTGACTCCGGCGGACATTTTCCAGAAGCGCACGCCGAAAGCCATAGCTGAAGCTCTGACTGAGCGGCTTAATCAGGGAAGCCTTGACGAGCGCGAAGATGCAGCCCGCAAAGTTCCGCACGCTCTTACGCGCTTACAGCAGCAGATGATCGATAATCAATTATTCAAGCCGTACTCTACGATGTGGAACAATTTGAATTTCCTTGTGCGCTTTGAGCCGTCAGTCGATGCGGAGCGTTTATGCAGTGCATTAAATAAGGCTCTTGCAAATCATCCGGCGTTGTCATCTGCGTTCTTCTTTGATGATAATAATAATCTTAAATATCAATATATCCCGGGCCTTTTAAAAGAAGTGAAAGTGCATGATATTCGAGAGAAAGAATTAGAGCAGTTGTCTGCTGCGCTGGTGCTGCCGTTCCCAAAAATTTTGAACTCGTGTTTGTGCCGCGCTCATGTCTTCCGTTCTGAAAAATACACGTATTTATTCATGGACGTTCACCATACTTTGATGGACGGCGGTTCGTTAGGAATAGTATTAGCTGATATAGTGAACGCTTATTTCGGCCGTGAGCTCAAGAGAGATTATTATTTCTCTATTATTGCTGATGAGGAGCAGCGAATTGCGAATGGAAGCCGTGAAAAGGACCGTGAATGGTTTATGGAGAAATACGGCGATGATGACTGGTGCAACGTACCGCCGTGCAAGACAAAGACAGATTCTATTCGCAAAGTTTCTCGTGAAAAACGTCTCTCATTTAATGCTGAGCAAATTGGACAGGCTGAAAAATATTGGGGCGCAAGTTTTTCTGTCATAGCGACGTCTGCGGCATTAATAGCTCTTTCACGCTTCACTGGCAGAGAGCACGTTATGATTAACTGGATATTTAATAACAGGTTAGCTCCTGAAGCGGAGAACACGGCAGGAATGCTGATAAAGAATTTGCCCGCAGCATTAAGAATGGAGGAGTTTAATGATTTAAGAGGCGTGCTTATGTCCGTTAAAGATCAGGTTTCGGACAGCATAGCGCACAGCACGTATGATTTCATGTATGAGACCTATCAAGCTTTTCAAGAGGACTGCATGGAAGTAAATTTAAATCTGGGTATTAACGGCGATGAGCTTGACGTGCTGAACCCGGAGATAATTGATCTCGAGAATGATTTTGCGGAGGCGACCGCCCGGGTGGAATTTATACTGCTTGAAAACGAGTACGGCGACGGCGGTTTTGATTCTTTAATGGATTATGCTGAAGGCTTATTTGACAAAGAACAGATCGAGGCGTTTCATGATCTTTATATTGAAATTCTTGAAGATATTGTCTTTTGCCGTGAGATAAAGCTTTAAGGCTTTAATAATTTATAGTAAAAGCTCTTTTTAATTGCTCTTGCCTCCTCTGTAAGGGGAGGATTAAAGACCTGAATGGTCTTTAAATACTCGAGGCAAACTGTTGCTTCTCAACCTGCAAGGGGCACGCAGTGACGGAGGGGTGCACCCCCCTGTCACTGCGTGATATTGAGAGGGTACGGGCATGTACCCTCGAGCCTTACAGGGAGGACGAGTACTAACAAATTTAAAGTGCTTTTACTATAAAATATAAAATTAACGCAGCTCTTTAATAAATTAATATTTAAATGAGCTGCGTTTTGATTATAAATATTTATTATGCTAAAAATTTAATTCGTGAAGAGCGGTATATTAAATATCTCTTTAAATCCAAAATTTTTATGGAACGGCAGGGCGGACGGCAGCGACTGGAAAACTAATTTATTTTTTCCGTCTGCCTTAGCCGCAGCAGCTATCGACTTCATCATGTCATTGGCTATTTTCCGACGTCTGAACTCCGGCGGCACTTGCATATAATATAAGCCTCTGTTATTTAAATTATCGTCAAATGCGAGATATGTTCCGACGTCTTTGTCTTCATTATCAATATTAACTGTGCATATGACCTGCTGAATGTTCTTGTTCTTCATCATAGCGCATGATAAATTATAAAAAAATTCCGGCACAGTCTCTTCTGACTCCGTGAAGTCGCACGCCAACTCAGCCCATAATTTAGCATCGTCATCTGTATTTACTTTACGAAAAGATATTTTGTTATGATACCCTTCATTAATGTTAATATCTTTGACGTCAAGGCTCATTCCGGTTAAATCACTGTCATAAACAAGTCCGCCCTGCAGAAGAACTTCACGGTTATGCTCATAATTAACATATGGATTTAATACCGGCCATGTAAACTTTAAATTCCGCTCATCGAAAAATTTTTTGGCCTTCTTGACGGCTTCGAGTGTGACGACGGGCTCGTCATACAATACTCCGTTGTCGGACTCTGACGGCGAATATGTTGCCACACAAAAATTCTTCGGCTCTGAATTATTTAAATCATCAGAATCGAGACTTAAATATTCAGATTTTTCTAAATTTTTCAGGAAGATAATAACTTCACGAAAATTATTGTTTATTGCCTTTACATCATCATTTAAATTATTAATATCGCTCATTTAATTTTCCCGCTGCTTTCTCCGGTTTAACTTGTTCCATTTTCGCAGTGCTGTTCAATTTTATATTTTAAGCCTGCGCAATTTTAGCAGCAGTTCTCCTTGCGTTTTGTAATTTATAAAATTTCTTGCTTTGAGTGAGACATCACTGCTCACACTTCAGTCAATAATATTATATTTTTTTGCCTATAAATTTCAAGCCTTTCAAATTATATCGCGGCGAATACTCTCATTCAAAAAAATTTTATAAATCTGGCTCGTTAATCTATAATCTATCTATAATAAATTTTTAAATTTAAAAAATTTTTAGATGATGAGGATTGATTAAAATAATTCGCAAGATAGTTAATATTGATGAGACAAAATGCAACGGCTGCGGGCTGTGCGCTCAGGCGTGCCATGAGGGAGCAATCGAGATGGTGAACGGCAAGGCGCATTTAATCAAAGATGATTTCTGCGACGGCTTCGGCGACTGTCTGCCCGAGTGTCCGACTGGAGCAATTTCGATTACAGAACGCGAAGCGGCAGAGTATGACAAGGCAGCGGTCGAGGCGCGCATGAAAGAAAAAATTAAAAATGCTCGCGAAGAAAATAAAAATTTGCATGTCTGTCCCGGCAAAATGGCTCGGGCAATTCAGCGCGAAGATAATTTAAATAATAATTTAAATTTTAAAGCTCAAAGCGAACTGACGCAGTGGCCTGTGCAGATTAAACTTGCGCCGGTGAAAGCGCCGTTTTATGAAAATGCGAAATTATTAATCGCGGCGGACTGCACGGCTTATGCTTACGCGGCGTTTCATCAGGACTTTATACGCGGGCGCGTGGCTTTAATCGGCTGTCCCAAGCTTGACGATATAGATTACAGCGAAAAACTTTGCGGTATTATAAAGGAAAATAATATAAAGAGCGTTGTGATAGTGCGCATGGAAGTGCCTTGCTGCGGCGGGCTTGAGAACGCTGCGAAGCGTGCGCTGCAGGCAAGCGGGAAATTTATTCCGTGGCGTGTCGTGATAATTTCGACCGACGGAAGAATTATTGATGAGTAAAAAATTTTTGCGATATTAATTTAAAAATTTATCTCAGAAAATTTGAAAAATTTTTTGATGTGAACGCGCGAGCTTGAAATTTTTTTGATATTAATTTAAAACTTTAGCGCGAGGTCGTTAATTTATTCTTGCCTCCCCTGCTAATGGGAGGATTAAATGCCTGAATGGCATTTAAATTGACGAAGTGACGGAGGGGTGTTACGCCGAAAAATTTTTGCGAGAAATTTTAAAATTTTTGAAGGCTTGAAAAATTTTTGAGATATTAATTTGAAATGTTTGCGCGAGAGCTTGAGAAATTTTTAGCAAGTTGCTTGAAAAATTTTTTGATGTAAACACACAAGCGAGTTTGAAAAAATTTTTGACGCAAACGCGAGGCCAAGCTTAAAAATTTTTTTGATATTAATTTTGAAAAATTTTTTGAGATAAATTAAAAATTTTATTTGCAGATAAAAAATTTTTGTGCTATATTAAACACGTTGCGCGTTGAATAATAAGCGCGTCAGCAAGATTAAAAAATAATTTTTAAAATTAAAAAAATTTTGCTTGACGTAAAAATAAAACGTGCTATAATTATTTTCGTTGTGCGCGAGAGAGCGGGAGCTTGAGAGCGCAGC
>JAFSNU010000173.1 GCA_017447325.1 Synergistaceae bacterium
CGCGTCATTTAAAAGCCGCAGTTCTAAAGCGTCATAATTATCATGCTGATAATCATACGCGCTGTCTCCATATGCTTCTTTATAAGCGGCCTTTAACTTTTTAGGCTCTTTTGCCGTCGGAATATTTTTCATTTTTATTCTCTCTCCTCGATAATATCGTCTAACATCTGTTTAAAAATTTTATGCGACTTCGAAATATAAAGCAAATAGCACTTTATGCTTCGCGTCAAGTTCCATGCTATTTTTCCTCTAACTTTTCAAGCTTAGCCTGCGCGAGTTTTATACACTCCTCCGCGTGCGCTATTTGCACTTCTTCGCTGGGCTCTGAAATAATTCTAAATTCAGATTTCATATACTCTCGCAGCTCTTTTATGTTTGCTTGCTCCTCGCGAATAAAGGCAAGTATCTCATCGCGAGTTTTACCGCGTGTGTTTTTTTCTACATAAAGCTCGGGATTAATCATCATTTTTATTAGCCCCCAAAAATTTTTCCCTTCTTAATTCAATAAGCCTTTTAGCAACTTGCTTAGCTGTTTCACGTGGCTGTGGATTATTTTGATATTCACTCCATGCCTCAGCAATAAATTCACCTATCGTCGTATTTGCATACTTTGATAAATTCTCGCCCATTATTGTATCATCTTTTTTATTTGCAAGTTCTTTATATAATTTTCTAATTTTTGTATCTTCCCTTGCGTTTAAAAGATAATCAATTTGATGCCCCATTTCATGGTCTATAATAGATTTTATAGTATCGCATCCTATAGGATGATATTTTATCTGTACGCAATGAGGCAAGTCAAATCCCCGTGTATTATTTATAGTTTTCGGCGAAAAATTATTAACGTTAAAACTAATTCCTTTAAGGCCAGGTTGCGGACAAGCTGTTGCCCAAGTTGAGTTTTTAACTTTTTGCTTTTTAAATTTTGACATCATCTTAAGAATTATCTCTTCATCAGATAAACCTTGAAAATTTTTGCGATAAAGGGCTTCGTTTAGTTTAAAAAGCTTCTCAGCCTCACAACGAATGCCAAATTTAAAATGCTCTTGTGTAGTTCCAACAAAATCAAAAACTTCAAGCTCAGGGAATAACTCCCGCGCTCTTGCAACGCCAGTTATAAGCTCATTTGCAGCACTGACATCAAGCCCGTTAAAATTAGCGTTTTTAGCTATGTTATATTTAACGGCAATTTCATTAGCTTCTTTAATAGTCTTAGCTTCAGGAATATTATCTTCCTGCGGCGGCTTCACATCTGGAACTTCAATACTCACGCTCTCAGGCTCAACATAACTCTCCGTCATCACCAGCGTACACCGGCAGCGTCCATGAAACGGCGGCAAACTTTGCCCGTCCTCAGCAAGCTTGCTCTCGCTTTTATTTTTCGGCGGCTCCGTCTGCCACGGCATGGCTTCTTTAAATTTTTCAGGGTCTTTAATATCAAGGACTTTGTCTATGACTTCCCGCGTCTGCGCTACACTGAATTTCTTTCCGTTCATTTCGCCACATATCGGACACGTCCGCTCATCACCCATCGCTAATATCTCATACTCAGCGATACCGGCCTCTTCCATTCCGGCAATGCTCCCA
>JAFSNU010000174.1 GCA_017447325.1 Synergistaceae bacterium
ATTGAATGCGCTGCTTGCGGGTGAAGCTTGAAATATCTATATAAAGCTCGCGCCCTTGAGCTTTTAATTCTTGCTTCATGCTTTTATAATCTTGCTTTAATATAGGCAATAATTGTTCTGTGACTTCGCGCCAGCCGTTGTAGCCCTGCGAGATGTAATTAATTAAAATATTATAAATATTTATTAACGCGTTATATAACGCTTCCGGCAGAAATTCCGGAAAAGTTTTTGCTGTAAAGTTTGCTACAAATTCGTGAGCTTGAATTGATTCACCGCGTTTTTTGTCATTAGTAAACGGTTGATTTGTGAGATTATTCGGCTGCTGAATGTAGTAATAAAAGCTTTGATTAAACGAGACGAATTTTGTAGCTTTAGCGAAAATCTGCGACGATATGCAATAATCTTCGGCCATTGAAATTTTAGGCCATGTTATATTCTCAAGCATAACGCGCTTATAAATTCTGTTCCATACCGCATAATTTGTCTTGCCTGAGATAAAATATTTAAAAATTTCGCGCGAATTATTTAATTTTAAATCCGGCTTGCTCCATTCTTTTACGCTTTTGCCGTCAAGGGCGGTCTCGAAGTATCCGAACTGCACCATGTCGCATTTATTCTCTTCCAAAACTTTTATTGCCGTCTCATACGCATTTAAATCTATATAGTCATCACTGTCAATAAACGCGATATACTCTCCGGTCGACGCGTTAAAGCCGACGCCTCTTGTTTGTGCGAGACCTTTATTCTCTTGATGAATAATTTTTATATTATTATATTTATTTGCGAGTTCATCGCAGATTTGCGGCGTGCTGTCGCTCGATCCGTCATCGACAATTATAATTTCAATATTTTTATAAGTCTGATTTACAACGCTCTCGACGCATTTATTTAAAAATTTTGCAGTATTATAAGCCGGAATGATTACGCTTAATAATTTTTGAGAGTGCGCAAGTTCCCCGTGAGCCGTGAGCCGTGAGCCATTATACAAGTTTAACGTGTCCAAAGTCAATACCTCGTTTTGCTGAATTTAAATTTTTAATTTTAAATTAATAAATTTTTATATTAAGCATTATACGATAAAAATTTTTAAATTTTAATTTAACGGCAGATTTAAATTCTGCGAAGCTTGCCCAAGCCGTAGCTAATAGATATTTTTAAATTTTAATTCAACGGCATAATCCCCAAGCCGTAGCTGATAGGCCGCTCCTTGCCCTCGGACGGGAAATTATATAATTTATTATTATGAATTAACTCGGTCGAGCCGCCGCCATCTAAATTTAAAGCGTACTCGGCATTATACGACAATAAAATTTCCGTCAGCTCGCTTATAGTAGCTCCTGAAGAATGCAAGCCGTTGCGCCCGTCTAAAGCTATAAAGAACCAGAAGCCGTCGTTAGTAATCCCAACGGCTGACCTGGGATGACGAACTGAAAGTATCTTGCTGTCAAAACCCTCGTTGTTAGTGACAGGTTCGCCCTCGTCAATCAACAGCGGCCCGGCCTGAATTATATTTTCCATGCTCTCCCAGTTCGGATTTTCTTTGTCGTACTTGCCGATCATCGCCTCTATATCTTCAGTGTTATAGCTGTTGTTATTCCAAGCTATGCAGCTGCGGTTTAAATTCGGCTGCGTGAACTGCGTCCCGTCGATTTTCAAAATTCCTATGGGATAGCCCGTGCGCTTCTTAGTCATCGCAAAAAATCCCGCGTTGATCGCCGCGCGTAAATTTTTATTTTTATTAGCGCTTATTATCTCAGACAAAGGCGCAAGCGTCCGGCCGCCTTCATTAGGAATTATCACCGGCATCATGTTCCAGTATGACGGATCTATAATCAACATGCTCCAGTACTTCGGCAAAATATCCGTCTTGGGATTTGAAAGAGACGGCAGCACCCGCGCCGAGTGTCCGCGCTTGCGAATTAAATTTATTAACGCCCTGACTTGATTATAATTATCCATTACCTGCGACCGCAAAAAATATTCATAAAGCGGATGAAGTGCCGTCATCTCGTAGCCTTTAGACTTAAAAAATTTCTGCGCTGCTTCAGCCTGCTCTTTGTCATTAAAATTATCAGCATAGACCCGCCACTTGGGAATGCCTGAGAACACGCCCTCTCTATGCACTAATAAAGTAATTCCCTCCGCCGGAGCGATATTAACGTCAAGCGTCAGCCCCGCGCTCGCTTCTTTAACTTTCGCTAATAAAGTGCGCATATCTTTATCGCTTATAGCTTGATTGCCGTTAAATTTCGTGTTATTCGCAATTAAATTCGGCTGCATCGTAACGGCAACGCTCACCGCGCCCTTCTCAAGCCGCGTTAAATTATTTATGTCCGTGAAATTATGCGTGAAATTAAAATCTGAAATTATATCAGCCTCGAACGCAAGGCCTAAAGCTTGAATGCACCAGCGCAACGCCTCGCGCCTCGTGACCTTCGCCTTAACGTCTTTAATATCTACATAATCAGTTATAATTCCAGTCTTTAATATAAACTCCGCCGGACTTGCCGCAAACTCCGAATTATTTTTCAGGTCTGCGACGCTTGCTAAACCCCGAGCCTCAAGCAGCGCCGCTAAAAAATCCGCGCGTGATACTGCCTCAGCACTTGAGCATAAAAGCAAGCATATTATTATTAAATAAAATTTTATAAATTTCTTCAAGCTAATTATTCCTTTAAATATTTTTAATTTAAAAATATTTTAGCATTTATTAATTAATTCACAAAAAATTTGCCCGAGCATTTTATAATTAAAACACTCGAGCAAATAATTTTTAAATTTAATTTTTAATTATCCCTGCTTAAATTTAATAATTTAATTCTATGCTCCTCTAAGCCAAGAACTTTAATCTTCCAGTCCTTATACTCGAACACGTCGCCTTCTTTAGGGAAACTGCCGGACAACAACAGCACAAGGCCGCCTATGCTCTCAACAGTCTGATCGTCCTCTTCAGGCGAAAATTCATAATTCAAAGTCTCGCTTAAATCCTCTAAACTCGTTCCGCCCTGAACTAAATAAGTCCCGTCGTCAAGCTTTTGAATATCCGGAATTTCTTGATCGTACTCGTCTTGA
>JAFSNU010000175.1 GCA_017447325.1 Synergistaceae bacterium
ATTAAAATTTATAAAAATTTGCTCAAGCTCTTAATTTTAATTTATAAAAGCCTGAGCAATTTTAAATTTATTTAATTTAAATTATCAAGTCTTGATTTTAAATTTTTAACATCGCGCCATGTTAATTCTTTAGGACTTCCTACAGCACGTGACTCCTCGCGCAGCAAATAGCTCGGATGAAACATCGGCAATAACGGAATGCCCCGCCACGTTTGCCATTGCCCGCGAAATTTAGTTATGCCGCCGTTCACTCTCAAGAAAAATTTTAAAGGCGTGTTGCCTAACGCGACTAAAATTTTCGGCTTGACTAAAGCTATTTGCGCCTCTAAAAATTCTCCGCAAGCTAACATCTCGCTCTGAAGCGGCGTGCGGTTTTCCGGCGGACGGCATTTAACGACATTTGCGATATAAGTCTCTTGTCTGTCGATTTTAACAGCGCTTAAAATTCTGTCTAACAGCTGCCCCGCGCGTCCGACAAACGGCCGGCCTGTTCTGTCCTCGTCCTCGCCCGGGCCTTCGCCGACTAACATCAAGCTTGAATTTAATTTGCCCTCGCCGATTACAACTTTATTGCGCGTCTTGCACAGTCCGCATTTCTCACAAATTTTAATTTTATCCTCAAGCTCTTTATAAGCTTGATTATAATTAGACTCTCGGCTCAAAATATTTCATCAAGGCCTGAGTGCCTAAGTTGCCCATGCCCCGCGCCTCGAGTTCTTTGTACTCTTCAAGCACTGTGTTAAGCATGTTTAATTTCAAATCGCTCTGCGCCGCCTCTTCGCTTGCAAGCTTCATGTCTTTAATAAAATGCTTCATGAAAAATCCCGGGGCAAAATTTCCCTCTAAAATTCTTGGCCCGAACATGTCAAGCTGTTTGCTTCCGGCTGAACCCGTAGCTGTAGATTTTAAAAACGCGCCAAGATTTAAGCCTTTCGCCTGCGCATATGCTAAAGCCTCGCACAGGCCGCTCATTGCTCCGGCGATCATAATTTGATTTGCAAGTTTAGCATGCTGACCTGAGCCGGCCTTGCCATGATAAACTATATTAGTCCCCATTGCTCTGAAAAGCGGCAGACACTCGTCAAAATCTTTCTGATCTCCGCCGACCATTATAGACAAAGTGCCGTTTTTAGCTCCGGTGTCTCCGCCTGTGACCGGCGCGTCCATGACGTGAAAGCCTTTCGCAGTTCCGGCCTCGTAAATTTTTTCGGCAAGGCTCGGACTTGTCGTCGTCATGTCGATTAAATACGCGTTTTTATTCGCGCTGTCCAAAATATTTCCGGCTTTAAAATAAACTTCTTCGACGTCCGGCGGAAAGCCCACTATAGTTATTACAACTTCGGCATCTTTAACGCAGTCTGCAATAGTGCTGTGAAAGATCGCGCCCTCGCTTATCACATCAGTGACTTTCGCCATGTTCCGCGCAAATATATGAAGTTCAAATCCGGCTTTCATTAAATTACGCACCATAGACTTGCCCATGATGCCCACGCCTATAAATCCAATTTTTCGCATATGAAAATTCACGTCCCTTTTACGTCTTGTTTTATTGATGATTATATCATTTTATAAAATTTATAATTTATAATTAATTTA
>JAFSNU010000176.1 GCA_017447325.1 Synergistaceae bacterium
ACATTCACGCCCTCGGCACTGCACTTAACAGCAGTCTTAAAGTCCGTAGCTTCGAGACTAACGCCGTTCTCGTCGGCTTTAATTAAAATTCCCGTCGCCGCCGCAACCGAGCTTTTAGGACTGCATGATCTTTCAGCCGCCTGCCAGGCCTTCAAAAATTCCACGCGGTTTATTTCTAAAATCATTTAAAAAATCCCTCGCTTAAATCTTTAAATTTTTTAAATTATAAATCAAATTTTAATTAAAATATTAAGCGCGAAAGGCCGTCAATTTGCCTCCGCGCTTGATTAATAATATATTTTTATACGCGCATTTAATCTTCAAAAATTTTGTTTAAAGCATTAAACGCACTGTCCGCATGAGTTAAGCTTATTATAAATATAACTGACTCAGTCGTGGCGTTTATAATCTCGATATTAGCTCCGGCATTCGCAAGCGCGTTAAACATTTTAACTAACGCCTCTTGAGAGTTATTATTATTAACTTTAATCGCCGCGATCTCAGTCGCGAAAGAAACGCCCTGCGCTCCAATATCGTCCGACAGTTTGCGGCAAATGGGAATGACATCATCAAGTTTATTTTTGTTAATCAAGAACGACACGTCAGAGCGTCCGCCGCGCATCGTGTTCTGCGTTATCATGTCAAAATTAAAATTATTCTGCGCTAACGTGCTGAAAATTTTCGAAGCAACGCCGGGCACGTTAGGCAAGCCGAGAAATACAACATGTATGCAATCTTTGTCAAGCTTTATATCAACGCTCATAATTTTTATTTCACCTTTAAAATTAAAATAAATTTAAAATATTTAAATTTTTAATTATTAATTATTAATCTCAACTATCACGCCGTCAGGAGCGCAATTTAATATAAAGAAATGCGACGACACGCCCCCAGCCGTGAAAATTCGGCACATCTCAGACGCCAAGTCTCCGGCCTTGCCTTTCACAATCGCTATCATCGTCGGGCCTGAGCCGCTTATCGCAACGGCTAAGCAGTCTTTATAATTTTTAATATTCTCCAAAATTTTTTCGCCGCCCGGGAATAATTTTGCCCGGTAAGCTTGATGCAGCTTGTCGTCCATTCCGGTCTTTAATAAATCCCAGCGTCCGGTCGCCCAAGCCGCGCATAATAACGCCGCATGACTTACATTAAACACGGCATCTTTAAACGGCACGCTCGACGGCAAAATTTTTCTCGCCTCTTCCGTCTGAACTTTAAAATCAGGCACTGCCGCGATTACATATAAATCATCGGGCAAGGCCGGAAGTTTTACATATTTTAAAGTCTTCGCGTCAGGATCCCAGCATGAAGCGACCATTCCGCCGACAAAACACGGCGCGACGTTGTCCGGGTGTCCCTCGATTAACGTCATCATTCTTAATAATTCAGGTTCCGAAATATTTAATTTATTAATTAAATTCGCAAATAACACGCCGGCAACTACAGCAGTCGACGAGCTGCCCAAGCCCCGGCAGAACGGCACAGCGTTGCAGCTCTCAAGCTCAAAGCCTAACGCGTCTTTTACATTCCATTCTGAACAGGCTTTTAAATAGCTTGTGATTAACATATTATCTTTAACGTCGCTCAGCTCTTCAGTCCCCTCGCCGCTTGTAACGCATTTAAACTCGCCTGGCCGCAAAATTTTTTTAATATTAAAAATATTATATAAATTAAACGCCATGCCGAGCGTGTCAAAACCCGAACCCAAATTTGCCGCAGTCGCCGGAACTTTTAACGAAAATAAATCTCTACTATTAATATTAAAATTAAATTTTTTATTTATCATGCTTAAAATTTATAATTTAATTTATAATTTCGAATTTAACACGCGCATTAACTCTTCCTGCGTGTCGCCGATCTCAATCGGCTTTGCTTTATTATCAGCCTCTAAACTTGCAAGAGCTGTGTTAGAATCTTTAAGGCCGTTTCCAGTTAAGACCATCGTGACGGTTATATTAGCCGGAAGTTTATTTTGCGATTTTAATTTAATTAATCCTGCAAGCGGAGCGCATGACGCGGGCTCGGCAAAAACTCCGCCCTTGGCCGCAAGAATTTTCTGCGCGTTCATGATCTCGTCGTCAGTCACAGAATTAAATTCGCCTTGAGATTCTTGAACGGCAGCGCGGGCTAAATGTGCGCTTACGGGATTTCCAATTCTAATTGCCGTCGCAATAGTCTCAGGATTAGGGCAAGGCTGATTAGTGACGAGCGGCGCGGCTCCGGCAGCTTGAAAGCCCATCATGCGCGGAGTTTTTTTAATTTTATTTAACTTTAAATACTCGTTATAGCCGGCCCAGTACGCACTGATATTTCCGGCGTTGCCAACGGGTATTGCGTGCCAGTCCGGCGCGTCTCCTAAAAATTCGCAGATCTCCCACGCGCCCGTACGCTGACCGATTAATCTATATTTATTTACAGAGTTCACCATTGCGAGAACGCTGTTTTCATCCTGAGACGCAGCCCGCGCGAGTTCCAAAGCTTTATCAAAGTTGCCATTGACAGCGATGACAGTTGCGCCGTACATTAAAGCCTGAGCGAGCTTGCCCATGGCGACTTTGCCCGCCGGCAATAACACAAAGCAAGGCACGCCCATATGAGCCGCATATGCAGCAGCCGACGCCGAAGTGTTGCCGGTCGATGCACAGATTAAAGCGCGCTTGCCCTCTTCAAGAGCCTTAGCAACGGCCAAGACCATTCCTCTATCTTTAAACGATCCCGACGGATTGCAGCCCTCGAACTTTCCGAATAATCTTATGCCGAGCTCCTGACCTATTCTCTCAAATTCTATCAGCGGCGTCGAGCCTTCTTCCAAATTAACGTTAGGCGTGTTATTATTAACCGGCAGCAAATCTCTATAGCGCTTTAAAACTCCCATCGCGAAAATCTTCCCTTCAAATTCAATTCAAAAATTTTTTAAATTAAAAATTTATTTTAAATTATTACATAAATTATTTAAATTAAAAAATTTTTAAGATATAAAACTTTTCACAAAAATATTTTTCAAAAAAATTTTTGCGTTTTAACGATAATATATTAAAATTCTTATTTGTAGTTTAATTAAAAAATAATTTTAAAATTTGAAAAAAATTTTTAAATTTGTGGTATGCTTTAAGACGGCTTGTGTTGATTTATAGTTCAGACTGTTAATGTCTGTGAAAATAGAAAAAATTTTTAGGAGTTTGTGAGCCGAAGGAGCGGCGTTTAATAAAATATTTGGCCTGAGTATTAAATCAGGCTGAGATTTTTGCCGCTGAACGGGAGGAAGTAAAAAGTGAATCGCTTGATTTTGGATTTATCTAAATCGAATTCTGAGATAGAGGCCGAGAGAGCTAAACCAGTTTTGCAAGCTCCGGCGGCGCGAAGAATATTCAGCCGCACGCCTGAAGCGCCGGAAGTAAATTTTGAAGACATGCTCGCGGCATCTATACGTCAGGTAAACTCGCTGCAGCTCGAGGCTGACGACAAAATTCGTAAGCTTGCAACAGGAGATGTCGAAGATATTTCAGAAGTAGCACTTGCCTCGTCGAGGGCGGACGTCGCTCTAAGACTGTTAATGGAAGTTCGAAATAAATTTTTAGACGCATATCAGTCATTGTCCAGAATAACGGGCTAATATTATTAATTTAATATTAAGATTATTATGGACACGCTGAAGAAATTAGCCGCATCGTTTTCAAGCTTTTGGGCTTCGCTGAAGTTATGGCAGCGGGCCTCTATAGTTATAGTTACCCTGTTATTATTCGGCGGCCTCGGGTTCTTGATGATGCGGGGCAGCAAAGTAAATTACGAGCCGTTATTCGCAGGGCTTGACGTGAACGATCAGGCGGCTATAGTTGATTATTTAAGACAAAATAATATCCCTTATACTTTAGATCCGGCGGCGAACGCAATTTTAATTTCACGCAGCGACGTTTACGAAACGCGTCTTGCACTGGCTCAAGAGGGATTGCCTAAGGGCGGCAGCACCGGCTTTGAAATCTTTGACGACTCTAAAATGGGAATGAGCGAGTTCCAACAGCGCATTGCTTACATACGCGCGATCGAGGGCGAGCTTTCACGCACTATTTCGCAGATCGCGGCAGTTGACTCGGCGAGAGTTAGCGTTGTTATACCAGAACAAAGATTATTTTTAGAGCAGCAAAAGCCCTCGACCGCTTCGGTATTATTAAGGCTAAGACCGGGCGCGACCGTCGGGCCGGCTCAAGTTAAATCTATAATTCATTTAGTCGCTCACAGCGTTGACGGATTAAATCCTGAGAACGTGACTGTGATTGACACGAACGGAAGAATTTTATCTGATATGTTAGCTGATGACATGATAATTTATCCGCCGGACGGAACAAGCACGGTAACGTCCGTTCAGCGTGAACTTGAGCGTCAGCATGAGCGCGAGCTTGAAAATAAAGTTAGAGCGATGCTCGAGCAAGTCTTCGGCCCGGGCAGCGCGGTTGTGCGAGTAAAAATTGAGTTGGACTTTGACAAACGTTCAAGCTCTTACGTTGAATACACGCCGAACCCTGAGACGGGAACGGGCGTACCCCGCAGCAGCGAGCGTCAGGAAGAAAGTTACACGGGACAAGGTCAGCCGGTGAACGGAACGCCGGGTACTACGACCAACATCCCGGGCTACGCGATAAACTCGCAGCAAGTCGAGAGCGAATATAATAAATCTAATAATACTACTAATTACGAGATCACAACTCGCAAGAGCGATCAAGTCGTTACACCCGGCGGCGTGCGCCGCTTGTCGGCTTCAG